>JAQBTI010000247.1 GCA_027624995.1 Chloroflexota bacterium | reverse complement strand
GTCCGGAATGCGGGCGCCGTGTTCCTCGGGGAGTTCTCACATGAGGTCCTCGGAGACTACGTAGCGGGTCCGAGTCACGTGATGCCGACCGGCGGCACGGCAAGATTCAGCTCCGGAATCGATGTACGCTCTTTCGTGAAGATCAGCCCTGTCGTGGCGGTCAACGACAAGTTGTCGAGGGAACTTGCCTCTGCGGCCTCAGTCATCGCCCGAGCTGAGGGGCTCACGGCGCACGCAGAGGCTGCAGAGATCCGGGAAGAACTCTTGCAGGGATAGGCCCCTGCGCCTGTCCGATGTTGGATCGTGCGGGCCGAAATTAGGATGGACATTGGTAGACATCGATAGGCTGGTCAGACCTCACCTGCTTGACGTCAAGACCTACAGGTCCGTGGACCCGCCGGAAGTGCTTGCCCAGCGGGCGGGCATTCCAACGGACAGGATCGTCAAACTCAACGGCAACGAGAACCCGTTCGGGCCGTCTCCGAGGGCAGCCGAGGCGGTGGCCCGCGTCCCGCTGCACGTGTATCCCGACCCACTTCAGAGGTCGATCCGAGAGTCACTCGGTGTGTATACCGGGATGGACCCAAAGCACCTGATCGCGGGCGCCGGAGCCGACGAGCTCATCGACCTAGTATTCAGGCTGTTCATCTCCCCGGGCGACCGCATAGTAGACTGCGATCCGACTTTCGCGATGTACTCCTTCCTGGCCCGGGTCTCGGACGCCGAGATTGCTATGGTACCCAGGGATGAGCTCTTCGACGTCGACATCAACGCCATCCAGGACTCGCTGGACAACCGGACCAAGCTTATCTTCATCACTTCGCCCAACAACCCGACGGGCAACCTGACCGGCGAGTCACAGGTGCTGGAGCTGCTGAAGACCGGCCTGATCGTCGTGGTGGACGAGGCCTACTTCGAGTTCTGTGGCCAGACGGTCGCGGGCCTGGTACGGGACCACGAAAATCTTGTCGTTCTTCGGACCATGAGCAAGTGGGCCGGTCTCGCCGGACTGCGCTTCGGCTACGGGATTATGAGTGCTCGGGTCGTCAAGCACTTGATGGACATCAAGTCGCCGTACAATATTAACGTGGCTGCCGAGGCGGCTGCACGGGCCTCCCTGGAGGATGCCCCTGCGCTGCTCGAAAACGTCTCGAAGATCGTCGCGGGGCGTGACCGGCTTTTCGATGCGCTAGAGGGGATGCCGGGAGTCACGCCGTGGCCGTCGTATGGCAACTTCATACTGTGCCAGATGGCACCGGGGACGGCGACGCAGGTCTACGAAGGCCTTGCTAGCCTCGGTGTCTTCGTCCGCATGTTCGACTCCGCCAGGCTCGTAGACTGCTTCAGAGTCGCGGTGGGGACACCTGACGAGAGCGATGCTTTTCTGACAGCTCTCCGAGGACTGGTCTGATAGTCTAGTATCTAGGAAGTGATGCCTTTGAGTGATCGAACCGCAAAACTGAGCCGGGAAACGGGCGAGACGCAAGTCTCCGTCGAGTTGAACGTCGACGGGACGGGCCAGTATGAGGTCAAGACGGGCAACGGCATGTTCGACCACATGCTTGCGCAGCTGTCTCGGCACGGGCTGATAGACCTGACCGTATCCGCCAACGGCGACACCGAAGTCGGGCTACACCACGTCGTCGAGGATGTCGGAATCGTCCTGGGCCGGGCGATTCAGGAGGCGGTCGGTGATGCTGCGGGAATCACTCGGATGGCCCACGCTTACGTCCCGCTGGACGAGGCTTTGGCACTAAGCGTGGTGGATTTCAGCGGCCGCGGACACGCAGTGATAGACCTGCCGATCACTGACAGCGACCTGGGCGGACTATCCGCCGACCTGCTCAGGCACTTCCTGGACACGCTGTCCCGAGAGGGCCGGTTCAACCTGCACGTCCGGCTGCTGGCGGGCACCAATAACCACCACTCGGCCGAGGCGGTCTTCAAGAGCCTGGCGAGGGCGATGAGGACAGCGTTGACCCTGGACGAGAGGCGCGGCGGCGCCGTGCCAAGCACCAAGGGGAAAATAGGGTAGGGTGTCGCGGATTCTTCGGAGATCCCGTCTCCCTTAGGTGGGAGAAGACTCGCGGCTGGCTCGAACTTGTCCAGGGGAATTGGGATGGGTCGAAAGACGACGATTCTAAAGCAACGGCAGAACCCCCTATCTTAGTCCTCTGGCTCAGGGAGAGGGCGTTACCTCTTCGAGCTCGAAGCTGTACTCTTCGATGATCGGGTTCGACAAGAGTTTTTCGCACATCTCCCTGATCTTGTCGACGGCTTCTTCTCGGTTCGCCTCGCCCAGACTTATTTGAAAGAACTTGCCGGCGCGGACGGTGTCCACAGTGTCGAAGCCGAGCTGGCGCAGGCCGCCTTGAATTGTCCGACCTTCGGGGTCGCTGACCGTGGATTTCGGGCTGACGAAGACCCTGGCGAGAAACACTTCAGACACCTTGGTCGTGGAACTGGGTTGCGGGGGAGCTGGCTACCTGGCTACCTGGCGTTGGCCTCGGGAGCGTTTGGGGAGCTTTCGTGGGACTCGATGAAGTCTTTTACCAGGTCATCGTCGAATTCATCCAGCTTTTGAATGAAGGTCCAGGCAGTAAGAGCGATCTTGCTATCCATCCCAGGGTAAGGGGACAGCAGTATCTTCAGTCCGCCGTCGACCCCACGGTCGACGATGTCTGCGAGCTGCGCGACCGTCTCTGGGCACCCCTCCGGGCAGTCGTAGTGAATCCCTATTCCGCCGTGCTCGAGGTTGTGGATCCGGTACTCGTCTGCCACGACCGAGTCGTGGACGCCCCACCTGACCGGCGCCAGCGGCTGGCCGTAGTGCCAACCCGAGGTCGCCGGCACCGAGTTGAAGGGGGGGTGGTCGTCGTTGAAAGCGATATGTGTCTGGCCCTGGTCGGACACTCTGGTGCCCGGTCCGGTGGGGGCGCCACCGCCGAAGAGGCCGCCTCTCCCGTTGGCGAAAGGCAGGCCCGGCAGGAACAGCGCGACGATAAAAAGGGCCGAGATAAATCCGATCAGTCCGAGTCCCCCGTACCGTAGCAGCCGTTTTCGGGCTTTTTTCCGGGCTCGTCTGGCCGAGCGGGCCTGGCTCGGGGTCATCCGTTCTTTCGATGGTTTAGCTTGTGTCGCCAATGGCTCTCCGCCTCCTCTGCACTAATTGTCCTAGGCTAGCTTCGCGCCTGTCAACTTCTGGAGTGCCTCCTCGTAGCGCTGACGGGTCCTGTTGACCACATCGTCCGGCAGCTCAGGCGCCGGTGGCTCGTGGTCCCAGCCCTGCTCGTTGAGCCAGTCCCGCACGAACTGCTTGTCGAAGTTGGGCTGAGACTTGCCCGGCGCGTAGCCTACCTGGTCCCAGAAGCGACTTGAGTCCGGAGTGAGCAACTCGTCTATCAACGTCAGATCGCCGTCGATGGTGCCGAACTCGAGCTTCGTGTCGGCGATGATAATGCCTTTGCCGATCGCCAGATCGTGGGCGAAGGCGTAGACGGACTTAGTAGTCTCGGACAGGGCCGCGGCAGTCTCAGCACCGACCATGTCCTCGACCTCGCTCATTGTCATTGCCTCGTCGTGGCCCACCTCGGCCTTCGTGGTCGGGGTGAATAGGGGCTCGGGGAACTTGTCGCCCTCCTGCATCCCCTGAGGCATCGGCTGGCCGCCCACGGTGCCCTCTTTCCTGTATTCGGACCATGCCGAGCCTGTGATGTAGCCTCTCACCACGCACTCGACGTCGATTCGCTCGGCCCTGCGGACCACCATCGCCCGCCTGGCCACTTCATGAGGGATGTCGAGATTATCGGCTTTTTCGGTCGCCAGTGAGATGAAGTGGTTGGGCACGATGTGCGAGGTCTTGTGGAACCAGAACGCTGAGACTTGATTGAGCACCGCTCCCTTGTCCGGGATGGACGTCGGCAGTACAACGTCGAAGGCAGAGAGCCGGTCGGTGGCGACCATCAGGAGAAGGCCTTCTCCCAGGTCGTGGGTGTCCCGAACCTTGCCTCGGTGAATAAGGTCGGGCAGGGTGGACTCGCGCAGGGTCGTCATGTTCGCTGCTCCTTGGTCAATTTCTCTGAAGGCGACCCTGTCGCTGCTACGGACCGCCAGGTCTGCACTCAAGAGGTCCAGTTACGACACCCCCACCCGCTCGAACGTCTCGTCCACGAAGCGGACGTAGTAACCGTGGTCAAACAGACTGTCTAGCATCTCTGCAGTGACAAACTGACTGGCTTGCTCGTCCGCCAGCAGGGCCTCTTTGAAATCGACGTCCTCGTCCCAGACTC
>JAQBTI010000246.1 GCA_027624995.1 Chloroflexota bacterium | reverse complement strand
GTAGGTCAGTGTGGCATCAGCGACAAAGGGCACAGCGTTACTGAAGCGGAAGGTGGGCTGCAAGGCACCCCAGTGAGCGAGGCCGGTCGGCCTCGATGGTGCTGCCGTTGACGTTGGCGTTACGCTGACTGTCGTGGACGCGTCGGAATCGTTCTCGGAGCGGTCCACGGCGATGACGCGGTACTGATAGGTGGTCAGGTTAGTGACCCCCAAATCGGTATAGGCAGGATCCTCCAAACCCGAGGCGATGGCGACGAAGGAGCCCGTGTCAGCCACCCGGCGCTCGATGCGATAGCCGGCCAGATCGAGTTCGTCGCTGCTGTCCCATGAAAGCACAGCCTGCTTAGAACCAGGAATACCACTCAGGTTGGTCGGTGCCCCAGGCGGCGTCACATCGGCGGTTGCCAGCGTTGTAAAACTGGATTGAGACGACTCAGTGGGCGAGTTGTTGGCGCGATCGATCGAGCCCACGGTGTAGAAATAGGTTGTGGCGGTGGCCAGGTTGGTCAGCGTGATCTCATGATCTGTGACGTCCTCGACATCGCCAACCGTCGACGTCAGCAGTCCCGAGATCGTCCCGAAGTCGACGAAACTGTCTGCAAGTTCATTCGTATCCCAGGTAAGGATGGCGGAGCTCTGATCCGTATCTACCTGAATGTTGGAGATGGTCGGTGACGTGAGATCAGGTGTGCCGTCCGTAGTGAAGCTGAGGATGGACGATTCCGTCGGGCCGTTGTTGCTCAAATCGGTGGAGCTGACCGCATAGAAATACGTCGTTGAGGCCTCGAGATTGGTCAGTGTAATCCCGTGGTGGGTCTCCGTTTCAGGTAGTGTGCGAATGAACCCAAGGCTTGAATCTGTGCCAAACTGAACTTCGCCAGTAGTCTCTTCGTTCGTCGACCATTGAACCGTCGCCGAATTGTCATTCTTGTAGGAAATCGATGGCGCACCGACAATGCTGGGGGCTGTCAGGTCGATCTCAGGATCGGTCGTGAACACCGTCTGCGCCGATCGTGTGGCCCCGTTGCCTGAGGCGTCCGTCGAAGCCACGACGTATTGATAGGTTGTCCCTGACGTCAGATTAGACAAGGTGACCTTGTGGCTGGTCTCGCTGACGCCCGAGGTCTCCTGCTCATCCAGATTCTCGGTTCCGAACTCGATGTCGCTATTGGCCGGCTCGTCCGTCGTCCACTCGATGATGGCCGTATCATGTGTCTTTGACGCTACCGTCGGCCCGGTCAGAATTACCGGAAACTGGGTGTCGGGAATGTTCGTTGTCGTGAAACTGCCGCCGCCGCCGGGTGGCTGCAGCGCCGCAGTGGCCTTGCCGGCGCCGGTACTCGGGGCGGTAAAGGATCCGCTGACGCCATTGGCCGCGGTAAATTCCAGGCGGAATTGGTAATCAACCCCTTGGTCAAGACCGGTTAGCACGATCCCGTGCCTGTGGCTGAAGATCCCATCTGAAAACTCAAACTCATCCGCCGTATTAAACGTCGACTCCGTGCCCACAAAGGCGGATGCTGTCGTCGGCACATCGTTGCCGAACTGAATCACTGCGGCAACGTCCGTCGGAAAAACGCGCGGCCCTTTGACGAGCTTGGGTTCGAACAGGTCGTCGGCCCGAGGCGTCGTAAACTGCAGGTCCCGGCTCCATTGTTCGTTACCATTCGAATCAGTCGAAAAGCTGCGGGTACCTTCGTTGTCCGTCAGCTCAAACTCAATCTTGTAGCGGTACGGGGTCTGGGGGTCGAGCGCGGTCAGGTTCATCTCGTGATCGGTCCCGCTGACTCCGTCGGTCGTCCAGGCGAAGCGCGTGTCTTCTTCGGCGCTAGCCTGTGTCACCTTTCCAGCCACAAGCTCGTCCGTGGGAAGGATTCCGTAGAACACGATAGGGGCTACGGGCAAGGGCGTCCTGAACTTCACGACCGCACTCTCGGGCCCGACCACCTTGAAAGGAATCCCAGCAATGTTCAGCGCCTTTCGGGCCAAACGGGTCCTGACATCCTTTCGCAGCGATATCACGGTATAGGCGGCCGGCAGGTCATCGGGGATCTCTCCCGACAGCTCTGCAGTAATATCAACGACGTAGTCAACGCCGGGCTCGAGACCCACTACAGTAAAAGTGGTCTTGTCAGCTCCATCAGGGTTGACTTCTCCAGACAAAACCACGGTCTCGTCAGTCGTTGAGATCGTGTAGGAGGTCTTGACCAGACGGTTAGTCGAGAATTTGACCGTGATGGAGGTGCGTCCAGGCTGGATGTCGAGTCCGTGGGCTGCCAGTTTGCGAAGATCAGCCCCTTGTCGAGTGCGAAATGGGGTAGTTGCCTGCGGGCTTACCCTCCCAGAAAGACCTGTCGATTGAATCGTTGCTCTGTACGTCGCTCCCGCCAGCAGTCCATGGATCGGTACCACGTGCAGTCGCTCGCGCAGCTGCCGCACTATGATCTTGGCTTCCCCCAGCAGGGCGGGAAACGGATCGGCCCCAAAGGGCGGCCTTGGAATGGCTAGAAAATCACGAATTACCTGCGGATCGGCTTCGAGGATGTCAATCCCGGCCGCTTCGAGATCGCGCAACGCCTGCAGCGCCTCTGGGGCGCGGTCGCTGAACGGCGGCTCGAAATCGCCTACTGTCGCCAACACGCTGCCATCCTGGCCGATCTGCGAGACGCTCACCACATCATCGACACCCTGGTCGCGCGTGCTCCAGCTGACGATGGCACTGCGGTCTGCGGCCTCGACCTTCACATCGAAGATTTTGTTGGGGAAATCGATCAGCACCTCGACGCCGAATTTTCCCACTTCGAACCGGCGGATATCAACGTCGTCCAACGATATCCCAACTTGGACCGAAATCACCGAAATTATTTTCGGTTCGCTGCCGATATCCTGAATCAGCCGGAAGATCATGGTCCCCAGGCGACCCCCACCGGACCTATCGGCGATTCCGCCGAACTGCGAACCGCCACCGGAAGCCACCGGGCGACCGTCCTCCTCCAACACGGATCCAAACGGAGCAAAGCTATCGTCGGCCGGATGGTTTCCCGCCTCAAATCTGACAAATTCGAAGAACTGAGGATCGAAGGTGGTGCGAATGCGGGTTTGGCGGACCTCGGAAGTTCCATCCACTCCTATGGCGATCGGTATGAGGTCCCCGACCCGAGGATTCTTGAATCTCCTCGCACTCAAAATAGACGGACGGAATCCGTCATTGCTGCCGCCATGAGCTTCGTCCGTCGACATGAAAAAGGTCGCGGTCAACACGAACAGGAGAAGTCGAGAGGGAGAAGGAAATTTGAGTGCCATGAGCATAATGTCCTTTCAAAAAAACGGCCCGCATTTTGTCAACGGAAGCGCGCCAGAACAAGCGCGGCATAATAGGGGCCATTCTCAGACGCCGCAATATACGCACTGTATTGGGAGTCATACAGATCCGCTCCTATAGTATCGGTACAATTCGCCTGAGCGATGTGCGTCATATCACCGGACGGCAAGCCAACGGGCAAATGACTCTCAAGGGTTGGATTGGACGACTCCTCTGGCTCGAAGTACGCCTTGCTTGCTTGGCGCTTGAGCAGGCGCTATCGTCTTCGGTGACCGAGTGGCTCGCACACTCGAGGTATCCGTCAACGGATTCAGTCATCCGGAGCGATCAATGGCAGCACTCAGGCACGTCGTGGAAGCACAGCAGTTCGATCGAGATTTAATGGCCGAGATCTTTAGCGTCGCGAGGGCGATGGAGGATGTAGTCCAACACTACGGTTCGAACATTCTCAGTAGACGAATAATGGCGACCCTGTTTTACGAACCAAGTACTCGAACAAGACTCTCGTTCGAGGCCGCGATGAAGCGCTTGGGGGGCGACGTCATTTCAACCGAGAGCGCTCAAGAGTTTTCCTCCGCGGCCAAGGGGGAGACCCTGGAGGATACGATTCGCATTGTCGCCGGGTATGCTGACATCATCGTGCTCCGACACTTCCAAAGTGGTGCCAGCAGGCAGGCTGCGTCCGTGTCCAGAGTCCCCATCATCAACGCCGGGGATGGGGTGGGTCAGCATCCCACGCAAGCCCTGCTCGATATGTACACGATCCAGCGTGAGTTGGGCAGGGTTGATGGGGTCGAAATTGCGATGGTCGGAGATTTAGCCAACGGCCGCACCGTGCGATCGCTATGCTATCTGCTCGCAAAGTTCAAAGAATCGCGGATTTATTTCGTCTCCCCTCCCACTGTGAGAATGGGCGAGGACATCAAGGCTTATCTGACTCGCCAGGGAGTCCAACACCAAGAGGTAGA
>JAQBTI010000245.1 GCA_027624995.1 Chloroflexota bacterium | reverse complement strand
GTGCTTGTTGGACACCTCCTCCATCTGTCCGAACGCTGCGCGGGCCTTGTCCCCCAATTCCGGATGGACAGCGGCGCATGTGTCTGGCCCATGGGTAAGGACGATCATGTGAAGCATTGGAGCTCCTCCTTCTGGTTGTTTCTTGTGTCTCCGGGATTCGGGCGCGCTCTTAGCGGGGATTCCCCATATCAACTTCGGAGGGAGGCATGCTGGAGGGAGGCATGCTTGGCCTCCACCGCCATTCGGCCCCATTGTAACCCCATCTTTCCGGTTGTCAAGCAACTTTTCGACCCCCGTGAAGAGACGACAGGCGTCCACAGATTACCTTGTAACATCCACCACCCCCTTTTTGGACACCTTCCCAGCCCCTCAACTTTCTAGGAGACAAGACCGTCCCTTTCTTCCCCACCGCCTGCCTACAAACAGGGCGTCTAGCCAGGCACCAGACGCAACTCGCTTATCCGCTGCAAGATGGCGGCAAACAGGTCTCTGGGCACGGCCACTGTGGCTAACTGGAACACCAGCCGCCGGGCGTGGCGCACCAGCCGTCCCCCGGTCTTAATGAGCTTGACCTGCACACCCAGGCGTGTCCCTTTCCCGATGCTCCCTACGAGCCGAAGCTGTTCTCCTACCTGGAGCCACGGGTCGTGGTGGAGGTGAAGTACCACGATCAGACGCCGGACGGGAAGCTCCGCTTCCCCGTGTTCCTGCGGGTGCGGAGGGACCTCAGACTGGCGGATCTCAAGTAAGTCCGCATTCCCGTCCTACTCTCACCGGCGTATTTGTGGATTCATGAGAAGTGGCCCTAAACGTGAAGAGCCCCGACACTTGTCGGGGCTCTTCAAAAAACCTTGGCGAATGGACGGTTATTTCAATCTAATCCAGATCACATCCTGACCAGCGAATGGAGTTCCGTCCAATTGTTCTTCCGCCATTCTCTTCGGCAGGCTGTCAACCACGCAAGACCCTCTTATTTGGCAGTGTATTTGACACCTTATTTGACAATGGGAAGTCGTAACCTACGGCGAACAGAACCGCTATGCGTAACCTGGCTACCCAAACGATACGAAGACCAGCACAAGCCGCAAGTAGTTGGCTGCGAACCTTCGCGTCTCAGCTTGACTTCTTTGCGGGAATCGACGAAAATAGAGGGAACAAAACGGGAGCGCCAGTGCTTGTTAACACCAGCGCCCCCTAACCACAACGGAGTAGTAATGCCGATTCTCGACAGGAACGAATCTGACCTATCTGAGCGCTTCCCCGGCATCCAGCGCTGGCAGGTGGTCAATGACGAAAAGGGCGGCGCCGAATCGCTGAACGTCGGTGACCTCATCTTGACGCCGGAATCCGTCGTCCCCAATCATAAGCATCCCACCGAGGAGGCCATGATGGTCCTCGAGGGGGAGTTGGAAGCGGTCCTCGGAGACACGGTCACGACGGTGCACGCCGGCCAGACCGTGCTGGCTCCGGCCATGGTCAGGCACGGCTTCGTCAACCGGTCCGGCGCACCGGCCCGCCTTCTGGCGATCTTTCCCACCACCAAGATCGTAATCATTCCCGTGGACTAAGGGGCAGGCTTCAATACTGACGTCGCTCCGCCAGGGCGGGAGCCCACTCGTGGGAAAGACGGTTACAAAAAAGGGAGGCCTGGATAATCCAGGCCCTCCCTTACTACTACTAGGACTCTGCCTCAGGGCTTATCGGCCGCTACGACCTCTTCCCTGACCCTCGGCCGGAGCATCTTCCTCGTCTTCCTCCGCATCACTCCCACGAGAGCCATCCTGGCCACGTCTCGGGCCTGGCCTACCAGAGCCTCCGTCGCCGTCATCTCCGGGTTCCGGGTCTGCCGCGACCCTCGGGAGGACCGGCCTTGGCCCTGGCTTCGGATGCTTTGGTCTTGGCCTCGGCCTGACCGCGCTGAGCCCTGGAGAGCGCATTCTCCAGTCCCCTTTGAGCGGCGGCCGGGGCACGGGCGCGGACGGCTTCCAGAACTTCGACACGCTTCGCGCTAAAGCTCTCCAGCGTATCGGCTAGGTCTCGCAGCGCGCGGCCCTTCCGAGGGTCGTCATCACTTTCCGCACTCAGCTCTTCCACGAACCGGTTGAGACGAGCCTTGACCTCTTCGGCACGGACCAGCCCTTTGACCTCAGGGGGACCGCCTCCGTCTTCATCATCCCCGCCCGCGAAAGTGGTCACGATTTCGCCTATCTCGATGGCTCCTGAACCTCGGCCGAGGCGGACCGTCTTCGTGGTGCCGTCGGGCCGCGTAATGGTTAGAGTCGTGACTCCATCTGCGTCGGTCTCCTTGGAGGTCACAGCGCCCGTTACCGGGGGTGCGATGGGCTTTCCGGGCTTCAGCATAAGGTGGATGGCCACGCCGGAGCTGTCCGCCAGGACCACCACTTTGGTGACCCCATCCTCCAGGACCTGGTCGAGCGTCTCGACCGTCACTTCGTCAGCATCGCTGTGCCGACCCGGGACCTTGATCTTCGTCTCCTCTGTCACAGTCACCGAGACCTGCGTCGACGTCGCGTCCTGGATGTCTATCACCAGGACCCCAGAGGTCGGGTCATAGTCGGAGACGGTCCCAACATGGCCCTGTCGGGCATCCTCTTCTGCCTCTTGACCGAGTGCGACCCCTACTATCGAAAACACCAGTACCACTGCTGTCACTGTACCTATCAAGAACTTCGCTTTCATGTACCTCACCATCCTGTTGTATTGTATTTCATGTTAGTAACAATCCTCAGAGTCTCAGGGATAGCACCGGGTATCACGGAGTGTAGAAAACCACGGCCGTTTGAAAGCGAACGTTTCCCTGGATATCAGACGCCACGACCTCGATCAGGTTGGCTCCCTCGTCAAGCGAAACCGTTGAAGAGAAGATGCCCAGTGCGTTCATGTCCACCGGGACCCCGTTCACTCCGACCACTGCATCGGGTCTGGAGCCCCCTATGACGCTGACCGTCGGTTCGGTCACCTGCAACCCGTCCGGCGGGTAAAACAGGCTGAACGGCAGGCCAGCCACCGGGGACACGAGGAAGACTACCGCTTCCTGGAAAGCAGTCCGTCCTGAAATGTCAGTTGCTGCCGCCTCGATCAGGTTGGCCCCGTCGTCCAGAATGAGGTCCCGTACGAAACTCCCATCGGCGGCGAGCTCCACGGGGACCTGGTTAATTCCGACGATGGCGTCCATTTGAGTCTTCCCCAGCACCCTTACGGCGCCGATCTCGACACCCGCGCCGTCCCGTGGGGACAGGAGGTCGAGCGTGAGTGGGGCGCCGGCGACGCCCTCAGGCCTCGTGGCCTGAGCTGGGACCGCCGTGGGAGCGATGGCAGCGGTCGTGGGCGAGGGCGGCGGCGTTCCCACAGGTGTAGTCTCGCTGCCGGGCTGGACTCCCGCGGCCGGGACGGTGCCGCCGGCCGGCGTCGAGGGCGAGTCGTCCCCACAGGCCACGGCAGCCCCTATCACCATGAACATTAGGAGCACTCCGACAATACGTATTGGCCTTCTCTTACTGGCTAATTTATGCAACAAACCCTCTCCAATCCAATTTGATTAGTCTTCGGCACCACTCTTCGCACCTGCTCTACTCGCGCCCCGTCGGTCTTATGGCTTCCAGAGCAGCCTCGACCCGCCCACGCGCGTCCTGTATGACCTGAATGGCGTTCCTGAGCTCCGCCTGGGCTTCCCTCCGGCGCTTCAAGGAGGGCGCGCTCCAGCACGCTTTGCGCGGCCCTTTGCTCCTGCACGGAACGGCCTACTTCCTCCATGAACTCAGGGATCGCCGCCGGTTCCGTTTCTTCGCGGCCGACCTTCTCGGCTACCTCACGATCGAAGGAGGTCAGGTGCTCGTCCAGCCGTTCGACCGCACGAGACGCAGCGCCAACGCTCCCCGGCCGTCGCTCGGCCAGGATGCGGATCTCTTCCACGCGTTCCTTCACGAGACTGGTGTATAGAGACACCTTGGCCTCGGGAGATCGGGTGAGCCACAGTTGCGCCTCCTCCCGGAGCACCTTCACCCCATACAGCGCGTCACCGGGCACCGCGCCTCCGGAGGCGGCCACGGTCCCTCCTCCACCAACCGCCGCGAGGACCACGACCAGCGCAGTGATCGCGGCCCACTGAGGGACAAATCCTGGAACGCTCCAACTCCAACGGCGTTGCTTGCGGTCCCACTCGTCGAGCAGCCGGCCTCTGACCCGGCTCCGTCCGATAGCTGGCATGGGGCTGCCGAACTCCGTCCGAGCTGAGACCGCGGCTTGCAGAATCGGCTCGAGACCCTCGGCG
>JAQBTI010000244.1 GCA_027624995.1 Chloroflexota bacterium | reverse complement strand
GGGAGTACTTCGAGCCCGTCCGGCCCGGCGACCGCATCACCGTCACGGCCCGGATCGCCGACATCTACGAAAAACGCGGACGCGTCGGGAACATGCTCTTTTTCGTCAGGGAGATCGAGTACGTCAACCAGTTCGGCGAGCTGGCGGCCCGACGTCGCAGCACCGGCATCTTCTACGATGCCACGAAGAGCCCCGATTAGACTGGAGCATACTGTTGGCCGAGCGCCTCTACTTCGAAGACGTTGAAGAAGGGACCGAGCTCCCGACGTTGACCAAGACCCCGACCACGCAGCAGCTCGTCCAGTTCGGCTGCGCAACCTACGATTACTACGAACTCCACTTCGACAAGGAGTTCGCGCGAGCCAGCGGCTTGCCTGACATCATCGTTCACGGCCCGCTGAAGAACTCGTTCCTGGCCCAGCTCGTGACCGACTGGATAGGTGACGCCGGGACCCTGAAGAAGTTAAGCGTGCAGTATAGGGGAAAGGACATGCCGGGTAGTCCTGTGACGGCCGGAGGCATCGTTACCCGAAAGTACGTCGAAGACGGTGAGAACCTGGTCGAGTGTGACCTGAGGCTCGACAACGCCGACGGCGTAACCACGACCCCCGGGCACGCTGTCGTTGCGTTGCCTTCGAGAGGCAACTAGCCCCTTGGGCGGTGCCCTCGCGGGGATAACAGTCCTGGAGATGACCACGGGTATGTCCGGCGCACTCGCCGCTATGTTCCTCTGCGACAACGGGGCCAGGGTCATTCGCATTGACCGCCCCGGTTCCACGCTCCGCGGTCAGCCCTCGTACCGTGTCTGGGACCGTGGCAAGGAGAGCGTCCTGCTCTACCTGGATTCCACTGAGGGCGGCGAGGACCTTGACGGCCTGATCGCCAGGGCCGACGCACTCATCGAGGGACCGGACGCTCGCTCGGACTACACCCGACTCGCTGCCCTGAACCCTCGACTCGTGCACTGCGTCATCACCGGGTTCGGCACGGACGGCCCTCTGCGTAACCACCCGGCTTTCGAGGAGTTGGCCCAGGCGGGTACGGGCGTCCTGGCGAACCTGCCCTCCTTCGAAAGAGGGCCCGCACACCTCGCCTATCCGGTGGCCTCCGTCTCCGCCGCCCTTCTGGCCGCGACAGGCGCCGTGGCTGCTCTCTTCGCGCGTGAGAAGACGGGCAGGGGCCGTCGCGTAGACACCTCGCTGCTGGCCGGCGCTCTTGCCTCTTTCCCATTAGTGGCCGGAGGGCGCCTCCAGCCTGCGGGTCCTCGCCCGAGCCCGCCCGGCGACTCCCCGTTCTACGGCCTGCACCGGTGCGCCGACGGCGAGTGGATACAGCTCGCTTGCGCCCACGCCGGATTCACGTCCAGGGCCATCGAAGTCCTGGGCATCGCGGACCGAATAGTCGACGAGCGGTTCAACAAAGGACTTCCGCCGCATCCGCCGGAGGTCAACTCGGAGCTTGTGGCGATCGTGTCGGAGGCGATTGCCGGGAGGCCGTGCTCTGAGTGGGAATCCCTATTCGAGGCGGCCGACGTGCCGTTCGCGCGTGCAGGGACGGTCGAGCAGGCCAAGAGCAACCCTCAAGTGTTATTCAACGAAATGCTGATCGACGTGGACGACCCGGAACTCGGCCCGATGCGCCAGATGGGCCTCGCCGTCGGTCTCCTGGGCACGCCCGGTGAAGTCAAAGGCCCGGCGCCCGCGCTTGGACAGCACACCGGCCAAATTCTGAAAGAGCTAGGGTCCGAGACTCCAACCGAGTCTCGCCCTGCTAGAGACCCGCCCGCCCAGGAAGATCCCCCGCCGCTGGACGGCGTCCGGGTGCTGGAGATCGCCAATGTGATCGCCGGACCCAACACGGGCCGTCTGCTCGCGGACATGGGCGCGGAGGTGGTCAAGTTGGAGCCGCCCCAAGGCGACATTAGCCGGCCCGGTGGTAGCCCCAAATTCTACTACTACAGCATCAACAAGCGCTCCGTGTGCGTCGACGCCAAAGACCCCAAAGGGCGCGAGGTCGTTCAGCGTCTTGCCGCTCGGGCCGACGTCTTCGTGGAAAACATGCGGCCCGGAGCCTCAGACCGGGTCGGTGTGGGCCAAGCCGACCTGGACAGGCTGAATCCGGACATCGTTCACACCCACATCACCGCGTTCGGGACTCAGGGCCCGTACGCTCACCGGCCCGGGATGGACCCGCTGGCGCAGGCGCTGACAGGACTCCAGCGGCTCCAGGGTGGAAGGCACACCCCGCCGGTTTTCCTGGGCGCGCTGGGCCCGACAGACCACGTAGCATCCATGCTGGCGACATTCGGGACCGTCATGGCCCTGCTCGTCAGGGCGCGAGGCGGAAGCGGCCAGACCGTAGAGTCCAACCTGCTGAACGCGGGCGTGCTGCTCGGCTCCGACGAGTTCACCGAGTACCACCGCAAGCCTCGACCGCCGGCCATCGATGGCGCCTACGGCCCGCATGCGCTGCACCGCATGTATGAGGCCTCCGATGGGTGGATATACCTGATCGCGGAGACGCCCCGAGAACGTAAAGCCCTCGCTAACGCGCTCGGTCGAAAAGACCTTGCCACTGAGGGCCCGTCCGACGAAAACGCCGACGCCACGCTGGCAGGTGAGTTGTCGGATATCTTCTCCACCCGGCGAGCCAAGGACTGGACTGCGGAGCTGGAGGCCGCAGGAGTACCGTGCGCATCGGTCGCGGAAGACTACGAGGCCGATTTCTTCTCCGATCCGCAGGCCCTCGATAGCGGGATGGTCCAAGAGAACCGTCACCCGGTCGACGGAGACTTGAAGTTCTCTGGAAACCTCATCCGGTTCCGAAACACGAGGGCCCCGCGCCGGAGACACACGCCGCTCCTGGGCGAGCACTCCAGCGAGGTACTAGCCGAGGCCGGCTACTCAGACTCCGAGATCGCGGCCCTGTACGAGAGCAGTGTCCTGAAGACGGAAGCCCTCCCCCACCATAGACCCCTGCCCATCATGTTAGCCCGAGCGGAGCGAGGGATCTAAAGCCGCTGCCCGACAGGCTGCCCAGCAACCTAATGACTCGTTTTGCATCCTCAGCCTCCCAATCGGGTACCATGCAACAACCTAATCCCCCAAAATTGCCCAGGAGAGAATCAGATGGCGCCGGCACTGCACGTAACTAGGGATGACATCGCTAAGGGATTGACTGGACTTGGCGTCCGTAGAGGCTCGCTGCTGATGGTCCATAGCTCCCTGAGCGCCATCGGAAATGTAGAAGGTGGCGCGGATACCGTCGTTGATGGTCTTCTAGATGTCCTTGGGCCGGACGGCACCCTCGTCGTACCGACATTTACGTATCCGTCAGCGGTCCCTGAAGTTTTCGAAACTGACTGGATATTTGACCCGGTCGAGACTCCCTCGGCAATGGGAGCAATAACGAATGCCGCGCGCAATAGGCCCGAAGCCCATCGCAGCATGCACCTCTGGCATAGTGTGGCAGCCTTGGGGCCACTAGCCGAACAGATCACAAGCGCAGGCGGGACCTCTGCATGGGACGCGGAGAGCCCCATGGCCTGGGTCTTCAAGAACGAAGGATGGCTACTCCTGTTGGGAGTCCCGTACCAGAACCTGACAGCCATCCACATCTGGGAGGTCGAGTTCGGCGTGGATTACCGAGAGGAGTACGATGTCGAGCGTCGGATGCGTCATCCGGATGGGAGTCTTGTACCTATCGTCAGCCGTGTTCACGACCGCACCGAAACGCACCCAGGCAGCGACTTCAACCGGTTTGGCGAGCGCATTGAGACCGCCGGCAAAGTCCGCGTCGGCCATGTTGGTAACGCCGTGGCGCGGCTCTTCTCGGCCGGAGACGCCCACACTATAGCAAAAACCATGTACGGTTCAGATGACCGGTATTTTCTGAAACAGACCGACCCGGTAACGCAGCTGACCTACGGTCACACCATCTCAAACAGCAAGGGCATTCAATGCGTGGTGGAGCCGGAGCTAGCTTACGCGACCGCGCCGGCTGATGGGCCCCGTAAAGACTAGGTGATCGCTGGACCGCGATTTCAGCGCCAGAGGAATGGCCCATAGAACGTCCAGGAGGACAACCCGCACAAGATCGGCTCAGAGCTCGTGAGTTGGTATCGTGGCCTCCGATCCCGACATCTCGAACTGACTTGCGATAATGATTTAGATGGGTGGCCCAGAGGTCCGGATGCCTTGAACCAGAAGAGGGAGGCGAAATCGCCTCCCTCTTCTACTTTCCGCTTCTAGATGATGAATTTTCATCATGTCTAGTGGTGAGTCTCTATGACAG
>JAQBTI010000243.1 GCA_027624995.1 Chloroflexota bacterium | reverse complement strand
GGACCGCGAGATAAACCTCCGAAGCCCCTGTCTCGATCCCGCTCTATCTCCGATCGTGCAACCGTGAAAAACTCCGATTCTTTCGGGAAAACGCAGAGATCGGGATGCCCGTCCAAGAGAGACAGCAGTAGAGTCGTCCCCGACTTGGGAAAGCCCGTTAGGAACAGAGCGTTCGGATTCTGTGATTCCGGATTACGCGTGTCTGGCTCCTGAATGCGAGTTGGGGACGCGGTCAAAGAGGCAGAATATCACCGGCATCGTTCTGGCCCGAGCAAACTACGAGGCAGATGCCCCTGTGATCTCAGCGTACAGTTCGACATACCGACGTGCCACCACAGATGCGCTGAAACGATTGATAGCGGACTGTCTTCCACGCTCGACCATTTGAAGCCGGCGCCGCGGACGTTGAATGAGGTCTCTCACATGGATGACTATACGCTCCGTGTCGCCGAAGTCGTTGAATGCGATAAAATCTCCGTCCGGGTCTATAACATCAATGCCTGGGTGGTGGGAAGCTATGACCGGCAGGCCGCAGGCCACGGCCTCCAGAACCACCCGAGGCGAACCATCATTGATCGTCTGGTAGAGGAAAAGATCGGCCTCCCTATACATCTCCCGCAACCGTTCGCGGCTTGTCTTGGGAACGATCTCGATCTCGGGCCCGATGCCGTAACTCTCGATGCGTTCGAGGGCCAACTTTTTGGCAAACGGCCCCCATCCACCGACAAGCTTGAGCCGAGCCGCAGTGCCCTTCTCGTGTAGGCTCCTGACCACCTCTAACATAGTGAATATTCCCCTGCTATGGTCGAGTCCGCCGACAAAAAGGATGACGCACCCATCCCGGGTTTGGGGTCGGGAGCCAGCAGGGTCAGGACACCAAAAGTCCGTGTCGACACTGTTCGTGAGGACACTGACTCGCGAGTGCGGGATATCCACGGTTTCCAGAAGGCGCATTGTGAGCCCCGGCGCTTGGACTACGACACGGTCAGAATTCTTGCATATCAGGTTTTCGATCCACTGATTGGGCAACATCACCGCGGTCGACTTGGTCGAAAGTAGTCTGGCGGCACTGAACTGGTTGAAGACGTGGCGCAGGCGCCAGCCCACGGGTCCAAACACTGACGTCAGGAAGCTGACGTCCGGGTATCTCGCTTTCTTCCTGAACAGAGGGTAGAGCGTACCGAAAGTGTCGTGGACAACGTTTACGCCCGCGTGTCTTATCAAACTCTCAGCGATCCGGCTCGCCTGCAACATGTTGTAGGGCCGCAGGCCTTTTCGGAACCCGACGTCGACTACTCTGAACCCAGTGAATTCCGTGGTGTCGAGATCAATGTCCTCTCGACCCACGAGCAATACGCACTCATCTAGGCTTCGAGACACTTCCATCATTAGCCGAACTCGGTCCACATAGCCGCCGATGGTGGGTAGGAAGAACAGTACGCGGCTCTTGAGATGCCCGGCAGCGTGCGGCTTGGTCCGCTTGATCTCCTGATGGACCATAGCAGCAATCGCGTCAGGCGTGGGACGAGCCGGGATCACCTAAAGAGCCGACAAGACCCCAGAGATTCGCGCGGCAGTTTTCCCGTCCCAGAGCTCCGGATGGCCACTTTGGTTGCGGGCAGGTTCACGACTCGAATCAAGCGCCTCCCTGATAGCATCGGCGAAGTTTCCGTCACGCGTATCGACCAACCGGTTCGTTCCTTGAGTGATCGTTACCGGTCTCTCCGTGTTCGGGCGGACCGTCAAGCAAGGCACGTACAGATAAGTCGTCTCCTCTTGTACGCCCCCAGAATCCGTAACGACCAGAGTGGCATGGCGCAACAGGCAGAGGAAGTCCAAGTAGCCGGTCGGCTCGGTGAACATGATTGGCGAGGCCTTTAGAGAGCGGAGAGCGCCGATCGATTTGCGGGTGCGGGGGTGTACTGGAAACACAACCGGAAGCCGACGGCCCACCTCGGTGAGAGCGTCGACGATCAGGCGCAGGGCGTCGACATCGTCGACATTGGCCGGACGATGCAGAGTCGCTACTATGAACTCTCTGGCTTTCCGTTCATTGCCCTCTGGGCTCATAAGTCCCAGCTCATCCAATATGGGCCTGTTTTCGATTTGGATTCGCTTCTGTTCCAGAGTATCGATCATAACGTTGCCGACAAAGTGGACCTTCCCCGAATCGATACCTTCGTGCGCTAAGTTGGCGTCCGCGTCCCTTGAGGGCGTGAACAGGAGTTCTGAGATATGGTCCGTCACGACTCTGTTGGTCTCCTCCGGCATGGTTCGATCGAACGAACGAAGGCCCGCCTCGACGTGCGCCACGGGCAAATCGAGCTTCGCCGCGGTGAGAGCGCCAGCAAGGGTGGAATTGGCATCGCCGTACACCACGACAACATCGGGCCGATAGTCGAGCAACGTCTGCTCTAGGCGTTGCATGATTGTCGCGGTCTGGTAGGCGTGACTGCCGGAACCCACGCCCAGATGAACATCTGGATTCGGAATCCCCAACTCATCGAAGAAGATTCGAGACATCCTATCGTCGTAGTGTTGCCCAGTGTGGACTAAGACCTGACGAAATCGCTCCGGTGTCCTAGCCATGTCTCGCATGATGGGAGCGACTTTGACCAGATTGGGGCGTGCTCCCACCACGTGCAATACTGTTTTAGGCATTGCCGTATTCCGCGATGGCTTCCCTCATTATCTCTTCGGACCGGCGCGCAATCGTGTCGTAAGAGAACCGTTCGAGGACCGCCCGTCTTGCCCGTCGGCCAATATCGTTCCTCGCGTCATCGTCCGTGAGTAGCCATTCAAGCTTCCGATGCAGGTCATCGGTGTCTCCGGTCCGGTAGCAGAGTGTGACTCCCGCCTTCTCGCGTTCTTTTCCCCAAGGGAGATCCGTCACGATCACGGGCCGCCCGCAGGCAGCCGCCTCCATGCAACTCAGTGACGACGCGTTGGGATACACGCAGATATCTGCCAAGTTGAATATCTCCGCAAGCTGTTTCGTCGCCACGGCAGGGATGACCCTCATCCTGTCACTTACCCCTGCGCCCACGATGGGCCCGTTGATTGCCTCCAATTCATTTGCGGCTCCGCCTCCCACGAAAACCAGCCAGACGTCTGCGCGACGTTCCATGATCGGGGCCGTAGCCTCGGCGAGCCAACCTGGACTCTTGTCAGGCGAGAGTTTGCCGGTCTGCATCACCACCTTGGCTTCGGCAGGGATGCCATACAGCGCACGAGCGCGGCCACGGGCTTGAATGTCCGGCCGGAATAGCTCTGTGTCGACGCCGATGTCGAGTCGACCGACCTTTCCGGGAGACACGCCTTGCTCCTTGATCAGGAAGTCGCAACTCTCTTTACCTACGCCTAGGAACCGCGACACCTGTCCGTTCATTGTACGTCTGGTCAAGAATCTCAACAGCATGTAGCCCAAGCGGCCAACAATCCCCTTCCTTTGTGCGACAAAGGCCATGTGGTTATCCATGAGTAGCGGCACTCTCAGCCTTTTACACGTCTTTGGAAGTACGAAGGCAGACGGTGAGCTAGTGCCATGGCACAGCACTATGTCGGGCGACAGTCTCCGAATCTCTCGAGACAGCCCTGACAGCCAGATCTTCCGTCCCAACTCCACCTTGACCGGGAGGCGGTGGACTACGACGCCATCTATTTCCTCTACGCCTTCACCAACAATTCGCGGACCGAGTATTGGGCGCCATGACGCCTCGTAGTTTGGCACGGGCGTGTACCTGTCGCTGGTCAACATGTGGACTTGTTGGCCGTGGCGGGCGTTCCACTTCGCCAGCATGAACTCCTGATAGCCCATCGCAGGCATCACGTAATCTGCGACGTGTGCGATTGTAAGACTGGCGCCGGTCAACTTCCGTCCGGGATTCCATCCCCGCTGTGAAAACGCTTAGTATCAGACACCTGCTTACCCGACAGCCTCAGAGAGGGCGCGGCGCTCCGTCGTGGCTGCCGGTCGGACGCCTCCAGCATCGCAGCATACGCAATCGGAATCCAAAAATACCTGTCGAAGTGATATGTTCCGAATGCAGTGTCGATCACCATCCCGATGAAGGCTCCCAGGAAGGCTGCCCTCCATATACTCTGATCGGAGGGCTCTTCCTTAACATTGCGGACGAGCAGGTACGACACATAGAGTAGCAGGAGTCCATAAGGCACCATGCCGAGGAGGCCGGTCTCAACCAGCAGCTGGACATAACCGCTGTGGGTGTCCTGAGCCGCTCTCGACTCCGGGAGTCTAGCCTTGAGTTCCACCCCGGCTTGCCTCAGTCCGACCCCAGAGACAGGACTCTCCTTGAATA
>JAQBTI010000242.1 GCA_027624995.1 Chloroflexota bacterium | reverse complement strand
GCCTCAGCACGTAGAAAGCCATTTTCTGGGCCTCGATGTAAGCCTGCTCTGCCGCACCCTCACCAACTATCGACGCAATCGTCCCGTCGGTATCCGCATCCAGGCCGTTTCTGGCCGAGTTGAGGAAGCCTATGACGCCGGGGAGAAAGAGCTGCGAAAAAGACACGCTGGTCTGCGCAAGTGTCGTGAGCGCCTGGTCGCGGGCCCCGGTGGCCCAAGTCTCCGCGTTGGCGCCGTCGGTGTCAATCAGAATGGCCTGAGCGCTTATGAGGGCGTCACCAGGGGCCGCTCCGGCCGCAAACGGTCCGTGCTTCCGGTCCGCGGCGTGCAGGAGAATCCCCTTGCCATCGCCGGGGTTACCGAACGAGGCGACGAAGTTGGGGCCGCCCTCGCCCTCGATTATGTTAATGACGTGATGTGTATGCAGTTGCACGTTCTCGAGGGTCGTGGACCGGTTCGCCAGATTGGCGTGAGTGATCGCGACATCCAACTGCTGTTTGAGGTTCGTCAGGATGCCCTTGTCGGACCCGGGAGGCCAGTTGGTGAGCAGGTGCCTGATGTGGGCTATCGCGCCGAGAGGTATCTCGTGGCTGTAGACCGCGGGGCCCGCCGGCGCATTCGGATCGGCCCCGGCCGCCTCCTCGGTAACCACGACCTTGTTGTAGAGGTTGATCAGGTTGGCGCCCGTATATCGAGCGCTGTTACTGTCGAAGACGTGGTTGACGCTGCCGTCCGCTTCGACGGTCATCGGCCCGGTGCTCAGCTTTGTCGCACCGTCGTCAGAGACCAGCCAACCTACGTACTCTTTACCCGCCGGAGGCTGTGGTATGCCTGTCAGTGCGTAGGTGAGCGCGTCGCTGAGAGCCATGTCGTCCCATACGGTAGCTGTGCCTACGGCGTCGGCCGATATCAGTACCGGCGTCTGCGCCTGTGCCAGCGCAATGGGAACTGCTGCAAGCGACACGACGGCAAGTAATATCCCTAGCTTTAGCTTGGTCATGCTGCGTGTCTTCCTCCTACAAAAACAAAGAATACAAAGTTACGTGCCGATGAAGAGCCTACCACACGTGGGGATGTACGCATAGACCCCGGAACGTCGACTTTCGAGTCAATTTCACATGTCGCCAGCGAGCACATTCGCGCCGGTAGGGTCGTAGCTGCCTCCGGCAGGCTCCACTGTGACCCCTATCGCATCAATCTGCGCGAATGGGACGCCAGGTATGATAACAGCCTGACCGTATCCCGTCGAGTCTACGGTTAGAAGACCTACGCTCAGACGCTGATATTTAGTAATTACCCACACTTGGTACGCTTCGTCTTCCGGTAGCGGTGGGAGGTTAAGGACGGCTATCAGCGCAGCCAACCCCCCGTCCGTTTCCGCGCAGCATGCGACCATTCCCCAGGCTTCCGGCCACAGGTCGCCGCCGCGCAGCAAACTGACGGATACCCCAGGGGAAGCCGTCATCGAACTCAGGTAGCGAGTCTGGCTGACCATGCCCTGGACCCGCGCATCCCGCTCGAAAACCGTCGCTAGAAGCTGCTGGTTCTCACTGGTAATCTGATCCATCTGACCGGTCAGGTCCTGATTTTCCCTCGAAATCTCTCCGAGCCTGCCGTTGATCCAGACGCCTCCGAGCACAAGTGACACGACCATTACGGAAACGGCCACGGGGCCCCAGTGTCCGGCCATCGGTCGCCCCAGCGACGATCTTATTCGCTGGATGAGACCCGAGGAGGGCGCCGGCTCGGTCGGACCGAAGTCGCGGTCGATGCGAGAAAACAGACGCTCGAGTACTGACTTGGGAACGTCAAGCTGGGGGACGGCAAAAGCGATACTCGCCACCGTCTCTCCGTCTGCACGCAGATTCACGCTGCAAGCGCGGCACGAGTCGAGATGCGAGTCCACTTCTCTTGTCTGCCCGGGGTCAAGCTCACCCCGAAGGTAGGACTCAAACCGATGTTCAGCCTCAATACACTCCATAATCCGCCTGCTCCGGGGCCTGCGGGCCCAGGACCTCCCTCAAATTCTTCAGTCCAAGCCGCATGCGTGTCTTCACTGTCCCAAGGGGCTGCCTCAGTTGTCCCGCTATCTCCGTGTGTGTAAAGCCTCCGAAATAAGCCAGCACCACGACGTCTCTCTGTTCAGGCCGAAGGGTCGAGAGGGCGCCATTGAGCTGGCTCCGATGGTACTGATTCGTTGCGTACTCAAGCGGATCGCCTTCTACACTCTTGGAGGGCTTGTTCGTCAGGTCCACTCCATGCTGGACCTGAGTCTGCTCTCGTCGCCTGCGGCGTAACTCGTCGATCGTCCGGTGGTGGGCTATGCTGAACAACCAGGCGGTCACCTTTCCCCGCTTGGCATGGTAGCTGGCACCCCTGCGCCACACGTTGAAGAAAACGTCCTGAGTTACCTCCTCGGCCGCTCCGGCGTCTCTGAGAAGACTCATCGCCAGCGAAAATACGGCGCGTGAGTACCGGTCGTACAGGTTCTCCAGCGCTTCCCTCGATTGTTGGACGATGAGAGCCATCAGCTGCTCGTCGTCTCGCTCCTCGAGATTCACGTGATTCACCTGGCGAGTCCGTGTTTCGCTAGGCCGTGCGACACTATGTATACGACACAGGGATGGGACATAGATTCGTCCACCGGTTGATGCTCCGCCCAGCCCACGGGCACCGGCGTACCGGGGCAGAGCGCAATTGGCCATTGGCGACGGCCCATTATAGCAGACCGCCGAGCTGCCCCCTGCGCGGACTTCTAGCCGCTCAAGTCTATAACGCCGGTCGGGCGGAAAGGATGCGTCGGGTGGGAGGGCGCGCCATCAACATGAGGACCATTGACACCGTTGCGGCGACCGCGAATATCACAAACGCGAGTTCGTATGATTGTGTCTTGTCGAAGACGTACCCTGCCAGGATTGGCCCGGCTATTACTCCTACGATCTGGATGCTCCCCCGGAGCCCCTGGATAGTGGCGTAGGCCCTCCTTCCAAAGTAGTCGGCCAGAATGGTCTGAGGTATGACGGCCACTCCTCCCTGGGCGACCGCGTACACGAGCAGGGCTGGAACGACTCCGACGATGGTCGTCGCCTGTGACATGAAAACGAACGAAACGGCTATCACCGCAAGGCAGGATGCCATCAGGTAGCGCGCGTTGACATAGTCGCTGAGAAGGCCCAGCCCGAACCGCCCAGGAACGCTCATCAAGCCGACGGAACCGGCCAGCGCCGCGGCGCCGACGGGGGATGCGCCCAGTCCGTCGAAGTATGGGATCAGATGCAGCGCGAGGCCACCACTCGAGACCATTCGTGCCGCTATCGATAGGCTGAAGAACCAGAAGGTCGACGTCCTCAAAGCCTCTCGGGCTGTGAAGTCCTGTGACAGATCTGCATCCGGTACGGAGACGACTCCCTTCCCGGCCAAACTCGTCCGCGGCTTCTCGCCATCCGGCAGGTAGCCGTACTGCTCTGGACGGTGCCTCATCACCGATGAGATCGGTATCCCCAGTATCAGGATCCCAATCCCGATGTATAGGGCTGTGTCGCGCCATCCGTACTCGCTGATCATCCAGCCCAGCAACGGGATGAACAGTCCTCCGAGACCCACCCCCGACCACATCAGGCCGAATGCCAGGCCGCGCCGCCTCCGGAACCAGTTCGCCACCGCCGCTATCATCGGCGTGCCCATCCCAAGGCTGGTGCCGATGGTGATCATCAGGAGATACACGACGTAGAAGGCTGCCAGGGAGTCGATCCTGCTGAACGCGGCGTAGCCGAGACCCAGCAGTGGGATCCCGATAAACATCAGGCGTCGGGGCCCGAACCGGTCTACGGCCCACCCCTCTACTGGGCCCAGGACCCCCGACTGGAGCTTCCCGATGGCGACGACCGTCGAGATCGTGGTCCTGCTCCAGCCGAACTCGTTCGATAGCGGTATGACGAAATTGCCGAAGCCGTGGAACGTGATCCCGGCCGATATCGACATGCCGATGCCGCCCGCCAAGACGATCCACCAGCCATAGAACAGCCCTCGGCGTGCCTGTGGCTGTCCGTCGTCGGGCGTGGTCGTCGTGTCAGACTGTCGCAGGGAGGAGCTCCTGGCGGAGTCGAGGCTTTGCCGGATTCTATCACCACGCCGCCCAAATGTAATCTCGCGTCCGGCGCCGGCGAGGGCTTGCACAGCAATGCCCTGCATTGCGTACTGCCCTTCGACAAGCTCAGGGCGAACGGTGGATTTCAACCTACGTCCGTGGTGAGCCCGTCGAACCACGGCGCCGCATCGCGACTTTGGTGTAAAGCCCCTGGGGAGGGTAGGGCGGTCGGAAAGCTGGGAGCGCG
>JAQBTI010000241.1 GCA_027624995.1 Chloroflexota bacterium | reverse complement strand
GCGAGATGCCGGGGGTGAGTCCGCTCTCGGTCCGTCCGCATGTTTCCCATTCTTATCCCCTTTACGTGGTGCAGCTCGACCTCGATGCGCTGAACGTGGACAGAGACACAATCTTTGCCGCGCTCAGGGCCGAGAACGCCGGCGTCAACGTGCACTATTTGCCCGTGTACTGGCACCCGTACTATGAGAGGCTGGGCTACAAGAGAGGGGTATGCCCGGCGGCAGAGCGAGCCTACGAGCAGATCATCAGCCTGCCAGTGTTCTTCGGTATGACAGACGAGGATGTTTGGGATGTCGTGACGGCCATGGATAAGGTCTTGAGGTCAATCCTCAACTGACGGGACGGTCTTGATAACCGCCATCATACAGGCCCGAATGTCGTCGAGCCGTTTACCGGGAAAGGTCCTCCTGGACATCGTGGGCCAGCCCTTGCTGTGGCATGTGGTGAGCCGCGTCGCCAGGGCGCGACAGATAGAGCGGGTCGTCGTCGCCACGTCGTCCGCTCCGTCGGACCAGCCCGTGGCGGACTTCTGTGCCGAGCGGGACATCGACTGCTTCCGGGGCAGCCTGGAAGACGTGTTGGACCGCTACTATCGGGCGGCAAAGGAGTTCGAAGCAGACCCCATCGTGCGTGTCACCGGCGACTGTCCGCTAATCGACTCCGACGTAATCGATCATGTACTCGCTGTCTACCGTGAAGGCGCCTATGACTACGTGTCGAACGCCCTCAGGTTCACATATCCCGAGGGCCTCGAGGCCGACGTCTTCTCGTTCGACGCTCTGAAGCGGGCGTGGCGCGACGCTGACCAACCAAGACAGCGGGAGCACGTGGTCTCCTACTTCAAGTACTCGGGTCTTTTCGAGATAAGAAACGTCGAGAACGAGGACCCCGTCGGCGATGACCACAGATGGGTGGTGGACGAGCCGGCCGACCTGGAGTTCGTTCGACGCGTCTATGCCGAGCTATACGGTGGCCCCGAGTCCGAGTTCGGCATGAACGAGGTCTTGGACCTCGTGGCCCGGCGTCCACACCTCCGGCGTATGAACCTTGGTCCGGTCCGCAACGAGGGACAGTTCAAGTCCTTCGCCGACGAGCCGGCCCTGCCCGCCCGCGAGCTCTCGTTCGATCGGTCGGAAGCGTTGCTGGCCAAGGTAGCGGAGATCATGCCGACTGAAGCCTTCAAGCATGGTCTGAGGAATCGGCTCATCGTGCGTGGTATGGGCAGTCACGTCTGGGACGCCGACGGCAACGAGTACATCGACTACCGAGCAGAGGCCCGCTACGCTATCTTGGGCCACGGCTACCCTGCCGTGGACGAGGCCGTCGCGAAACAGATACGTGATCGAGGCACATTTGCCGCGGAAGCCCCGCTCGAAGTGGCCGAGATGCTCATTCGGATCATGCCCGGTGCCGAGGCTGCACATTTTGTCGGCCCGGGAGGCGCAATCGAGGCCGCCGTCCAGGCGGCCAGGGCGCACACGGGGAGACGGCAAGTGCTGCGATTCGAGCACGGCGACTTGGACGACATTCGGCAGGATCTGGAAGACGGAAGCGATAGTGTTGCCGCCGTCCTCCTGGTCCCTGAGGCCGCTGAAGAGCCTGCGGAATATCTGAGAGCCGTACGGGATGCAGCGGCCCGCCACGGCGTGCTGTTGATTTACGATGAGACCGCCTCGACGTTCCGGCTGTCTCTGAGAGGCGCCGGGGAGTACTTCGACGTCGTGCCTGACCTCTCGTGCCTCGGGCCTGCCATCGCCAACGGGTATCCGGTCTCGGCGGTCGTCGGCCGGCGGGACGTGCTCGAACACCTCGCACGTACGGAGACCTGGTCCGCCTACGATGGTCTGGCCATTCCGCTCGCCGCGGCGAAGTCGACTATCGACACCTTGGAGACCGAAGGCGTCATCGGCCACCTGTGGCATCAGGCGCGTCGATTGAAGGACGGCCTCAATGTGCTGGCCCGAGAGTACGCGATGGGCTCCTTGGCGGAATGCACCGGCCTTCCGACGGTGGCCGAGGTGACCTTCGGCGACAACTCGGCAACATTGCGCCCGACCGCTGACCTGTTTACGCGGGAGTGCCTCGTCAGAGGCGTGCTCTTCTCGGGCCAACATGCGGTCTCATACGGCCACACGAACGCAGACATCGATCAGACGCTCCGGGTCTACAGGACCGCACTGGAGGTCCTATCGATGGCTATTCGAGAGGGCGACTTCGTCGAACATGTAGAGGGCGCTCCAGTCGATGCGATGGATCGTTCGTCGTATTCAAACGCCCCCTCAAAATCGTGAGCCCTTTTCGTAGCTGGAAACTACCTCGGGCGCAGGAGTCACAAACGATGTCCTTTATGACACCACTCCGGCTGAGAGCAGCCACGGTGGCGGATATCCAGTTGCTCTGGGAATGGGTCAACGATCCAGTCACTCGGCAGATGTCCTTTGCCTCAAAGACTATTCCGTGGGCGGAACACTGCTCGTGGCTCCATGCCCGGCTGGCCGACCCTACCAGCCTGTTATTTGTGGCCTCAACGGCGGCGGAGATCCCGGTTGGCCAGGCGCGATATGACCTTCAGGGGGACGGTTTTCTCATCGATGTCAGCGTGGACCCAGCTCACCGACGGCAAGGGATCGGTAGCCGCATCATTGCACAGGCTTCTCAGGAGGTGTTCGCGCGCACGTCGATATGCGCCATCTATGCCTATATCAAGCCTTTCAATAAAGCGTCCCTCAGAGCCTTCCGGCGCGCGGGTTTTTTAGAGGATGGCGAGGACATGGTCCAAGGTCAGCAGGCGCGGCGCCTAGTGCTGCGGCGGGCAGAGGCAAGCTCATCTACAGACCTGTTGCCGGGGGATAGCCAATAAGTCACTTGGCAAATCCATAGCTGGCGGGCATGGGACGGGGCTTGGCTTGGCAAAAGGAAGAATTTAGCTCGACTCAGATAGCCAATAAGGATTCGGGCTAGGGGACTGGCCTCAAGACGCTGTCCTGCTCGGATCCGAAGTCAATCTCCCGGCAACGGTTGCCAGACTCCGTGAATTGGCCCCTGACCTTTCGTTTCAGTACTGCATGGCGTGAATATATCAGGATAAGTGCCGGGAGTATGCCCTAATGTTTATATCAGTAGCGGTCAGGCAATCGGAAGCGAACAATGTTGTCAATGTACTTCGTGACCGTCTTGATTCCATTGTTTCCTTCGTCGCAGCGCCTCATATTGTGATTGTCGCCACAAAGGCGACACCGCTCATCAATGTATACAAAGTATCTAACGATCGATTCCTGTACGTTTTAGGTAACTCGACGTTGGTACGTAAGCCACCGCACCCTCAAAAAGTTGTGCCGTTAAGTAATACGCCAGAGACGGGCACTAGCAGACCAGAACTTGGTTCCGCGTCCGACCTTGTATTCGACGCAGGCGATTCTTGTTTTGTTGAGGTAAACCTGTCGCCGTTGCAGATCACGATCGTTCGACCATTCCCAAACGGCCGCGACATCTACTACATGCCACTGCCAGAAAGTGGCTTTGCCTTTTCACTTGACCCGTCCCTCCTGGTGGAAATGTTCCCGAGGCATCTCGAACTCGATCTGGATACGATGGTTTCGCTATTCCGCTTCGCAGCTCCAGCTCCCAGACGGACACTATTCGCAAATGTAAGACGGCCCGCCGCTGGAATGACCGTGAACTGGTCTCCAGAGTCCGGCATTGATTGTTGGACCGCACAGTGTTTCGAACCGGACCGAGTAGTAGAGCTTGAGAAGTCCATACGGACCGAGGAAGACGCCATAGCGTTGTGGTCTGACGCTCTCCGGGGAAGCGTCGATACCCTGGCAACCTTCTATCATGATCCCGCAACGCCGGAAGCCGTTATGTTGAGTGGAGGCATCGACAGCTCACTAGTATTGGCGAATCTCCGGGAGGTAATCACTGGTCCAATATTATCTTTGAGCTTATCGGACCGGAGTGCAAAACGGCGCCAGCCTGATGAACTTACCGAGAGAGAATCTATTGAATTCCTTTCAAGAAAATTCCGGACAAACCACCATTACTTCGAAGTCGATACCCTGGTAGACCTCGATCGCGTGAGTTTGTATTCAGAGAATTGCTTTGACGGCATCGGGAGTGCGCTCGAATACTATCTCTTCCTATCGGCTGCCGAACAGACTGGATTTGAGACATTGGCGTCGGGCTTTTGCGCAGATGGACTGATCGGCGATTTAGCGGAATACGAGCGTGTCACGCGTGAGATTCAGGGGATCCAACCCGCTCTGGCACTGTATAAGATACGGCAGTTCATTCTAGAGCGTACAACACTTCGAGGGTTGCTGCGCAGGATGAGGATGCCGTCTTTCTTATCCGGTTCGTA
>JAQBTI010000240.1 GCA_027624995.1 Chloroflexota bacterium | reverse complement strand
GTTCGTGGGGTTCGTGGTCGGGAGTGCTCGTGGAATCTCGGGTCGGGCTGACCGGGGGGCAAGTAGGATCAGGATTCATGCTCAAACGCACAGGATTGGCCGCGGTCGCGGTTGTCGTGATCGGCGTCGTTGTGGCCATCCTCGCTCCTGCTCCAGAGGCTCAGCGCGGGCAGCAGCCGCGCGCCGACGAACCGGCTCTCACGGTTGAGGAATACACTCCCCGTTCGACGCTTGTCGTCGACGGGCACCCGGTCCCACGGGCGAAGTATCCGGTCATCGACATTCACAGTCATCACCGGTCACCTTCGGGGAGCCGCTGGGCCGAGATCGTCTCCGAGATGGATGCGCTCAACCTGCAAGTTCTGGTCAACCTCAGCGGAGGGTTCGGGAGCAGGCTCGAGCAAGGGATCGGCAATATCAAGGATAGCCCCGTCCCTGACCGGATGGTCTTCTTCGCGAATCTCGACTTCGGGCGGGGCGTCTATCCCGGATTTGGCGAGGACGCGGCAGCGCAGCTCGAAAAGGACGTGGCGGCGGGCGCGGTCGGGCTCAAATTTTTCAAAAACTTCGGCATCGACGTCCGCGACCAGGACGGCCAGCGGGTTCCGGTCGACCACCCAGAGCTCGACCCCGTCTTCGAGATGTGTGCCCGGCTGGATATTCCGGTGCTCATCCACGTCGGCGAGCCATCGGAGTTCTATCAGCCGGTCGACAAGTTCAACGAGCGGTGGCTCGAGCTGACCTTGCTTCCGAATCGGCGGATGCCGCCAAGTCAATATCCCAGCTTTGATGAAATGATGGGCGAGCGCGATCGACTGTTCGCCAGACACCCCGGTACGCGATTCATCGCCGCCCATTTCGGGTGGCACGCGAACGACCTCGGCCGGCTCGGAAAGCTACTCGACCGACTGCCGAACGTGTACGCCGAAACAGCGGCGATTCTGTACGAGCTTGGTCGTCAGCCGCGGGCGGCGAGACAGTTCTTCATCGACTACCAGGACCGGATCCTGTTTGGGAAGGACTCCTATCGGGCCGAGGAGTTTCCTTACTACTGGCGCACGTTCGAGACCGCCGATGAGTATTTTGACTACTATCGCCGGTACCACGCCTTCTGGAAGCTCTACGGGATCGATCTTCCCGATGATGTCTTGAGGAAGGTCTATTACGTCAACGCCCTCAAGGTCGTCCCTGGCATTTCTCGGGGTCGGTTCCCAAGCATCAGCAATTAGACGGGGCTGCGCCCCGAAACCCCGCGGGTTCTGCGTGGGGCCCCCAACACCCGCTCCGCCCCCAGGTCTACACTGAGAATCACTGCGGGTGGGCACAAGAAAGGGCACAGTCCCCTTCCCTTCCTATCCCCGCCAGACGTGGTTCCCAAGGTCTGGATTTCAGCCCGAACCAACCTGACAACAAACGACAGTCTGCGCCAAGTGTGACTTCCGCGCTACGCAGGCATTCAACTCTAATGTTTCCATCTGGCAACAAAGCTGCATCGAAGCGCTAGGTTGCTCCCGGAACTTGGGCACAGGAGCGTCTCATGCTGTCAAACCTCTTCGGAATACTGCTGCTGGCCAGTCTCGCCACACCCGACCGCGCGGTAGCCGAATGCTCGTAGAGTCGAAACGCAGCGTGCCTTTGTTCGAGCGCCTGCAAATCGAGTCGCAGTCGCACTGTAACCGCGCCTGCTGGTTTTGCGCCCGGACGTACGACCGGTCCGGTGATTACCTCACAGAGACCGGCAGCCCCGTTGTCGGCCAAATGCCCACGGACAAGATTCTCGATCTGCTGGACCAGGCTCAGGCAATGGGATTCGTTGGCCAAGTAGGGTTCTATTTCTATTCCGAGCCCTTGCTCGACAAACGGAATCCGACCCTCGCCAGGGAGGCAAAGAAGCGCGGTATGAGGCCTCGCCTGCACACCAACGGTGATGTCCTCACGGGGAACGATTCGCTGTGCAGAGAGATAGCGGAAGCGTACGAAGAGATTATCGTGGGCGTGTACGACTACGCGTCAGACGAGGAACTAGAGGCGATCAAGCGGTCTTGGCGGGACAAGTTGAGCGGTGCAGAGATCAAGTTCAGCAGCATCGGCCCAGCAGGAGCGCAGACGGCCCATTGTATGGCCACTCCGAGAGCCCTGGTTCCCACCGACGCGCGCGTGGCTGTGCCCGACCTCGTCTTCGCGAATGCCCCGTGTCGTCGTCCCCTCATTCGCATGCTCATTCGCTACGACGGCGAAATGTGTAATTGCTGTGAGGATCTCCATGGGGCATTCAATCTGGGCAACGTCTATGAGAGCTCTTTGGAGGAGTTGTGGCACTCGGACAGCCATACGCAAGTCATCGAGAGTCTGACAGCCGGCGGGCGGGAACTCTACAAGCTGTGCAGCAATTGCCCGGCGTCTCCATCCGGTCCGCCGCCGAATGGCAAGAAGGTCACCGTCACCCGCAGGCGGAACGGCGTGGTTTGACGGATAGCCGAGAGGCACTTCTCAGATGGAGCTCATTCGCCCAAAGATCTTTCACTGATTGCTGCGGATCAAGACGATGGACACAGAACCTCAGACAAGGAGCTCACTAAACAGAGCCGCTGATCAGCGTAATCGTGCCGGTCCTCAACGGCGAACTCTATCTTGCCGAGGCCTTGCAGGGCATCGTGGATCAGACGTACCCGGAAAAGGAAATCGTGGTCGTCGATGATGGGTCCACGGATAGAACCGCCGAATTGGTCAAAGGTTCATTCCCGACAGCCAAATACCGTTTTCAGGAAAACGCTGGAACCGGAGCGGCTCGCAACGCGGCGATCGCCGTCTCGACAGGGAAGTTGTTGGCGTTCCTGGACGCGGACGATGTGTATGTGAAAGAGAAGCTGACCCTGCAGGTGGCGGCTTTCAGGAAGAACCCAGATACCGACATCGTCTTTGGGCACGTTAAACAGTTTCACAGCCCGGAGTTGGACGAAGTGACAAAGCGCTCCGTCCAGTGCGCTGCTGAAGCGATGCCGGGGACCTTGCCGTGCACGATGCTCATCGGGCGTGAGGCCTCCTTGAGAGTCGGTCTTTTTGAAACCAAATGGCGGGTGGGACAAGATGTGAGTTGGATGATCCGAGCGAAGGAGCGAGGACTACAGACTCTCACGTTGACCGATATCGTCTACCTGCGGCGTCTCCACAAGAGCAACAAAGGGATCACCCAGCGTGCGTTCATGAAGGACCGGGTAAGAATCCTGAAGGAATCGCTCGATCGGCGGCGGGACAATAGTCGAGGCTAGGCGCTCCCCCTTACGCGCCAGGTTCGTAGCCAATTTCGAGGAGTATGGGTTTCGTGTCAACAATTAGACGGGGCGGCGCCCAGGCCCGGCCTGGGACCCCATCGCCCCGCTCCGACACCGCCCGTCCTGGGTCTCTCGTCTTCTGCTCAGGTCCGGATAACGCGGCAATCGCATAGGTCATCTAACAAAACAGTATGCTCGGATCGCGAAAGACCTCCTTCTCGCCGACTTCTATTCAGCCCCTGAGTAGACCCACCGACCCTGTCTTCAGATAAACAGTAGACCCATAAGTAGTTACAACTCTGGAAACACTTGTTAAAGGGAGACTCAATATTTCTCAGTTGGGGAAAAGATCGTGGCGGTTGAATTGCAGTGGGTGGTCCCACATGGACGACGGGAAGGAGTCCGATCGGCGGTCCGACCAGCGGTTCGAAGTTGTCGGGCAACTGTGGGGGTACTTCACCACCTCTGATTCGCTGGAGGTGCGAGACGTCAACGCCGGTGGGGCGCTGACAGTTGTCGAATCTCCGCCAGCGGAGGGATCGGTACACAAGGTGCACGTAGATGCATCCGGGCACGGTGGTGACCTGCGGATGCGGGTGAAGCACGTAAGACTGGACGCTGACCCGAGCCAGAACCTCGTCGGCCTCGAGTGTGTGGACGACAACCGGGCATTCTGGGACGACGTCGTCGCCTCGCTCACAGGCGGGACTGGCGGGACCAGTGGTAGCGGCGGCGGGAGCGCATAGGGGTCTTGGAAGAACGTCGCCGTTCGCCGAGAAGAGTCCCGATTGTGCCAGAGACCTGGTCACTCCCGGTTTCAGCGACCGTTCGAGTCATCGATATCGGCCTCGGCGGAGCCCTCGTCGCGACGAATCGTCCGTTCGCGGTCGGAGAAGGATTCGCGCTCCGATTGGTTCTCAAGCACCGAGCGTGCGTTGCGCGCGGCACGATCGCCAGGGTCTTCAAGCAGGAGGGTGCCGTCGAGAGCGAATCATGGCTGCTGGGGATCTCGTTTAAAGACTGGGACCGAGACAGCCGTGAGCACCTGAGGGACTATCTGACCCGGCCCATACCCTAGACGCCCTTCGACAGG
>JAQBTI010000239.1 GCA_027624995.1 Chloroflexota bacterium | reverse complement strand
GCGGATCCAGCACCGAAGAGGGCCGTGCGATCGCGGTGGACGCGGCAGGCGCCGCCTACGTGATGGGAGGCACGGACTCCGCTGACCTTCCTATCGCAGACCCCGTGCAGGCGGCCTACGCCGGATCTACGGACGTCTTCGTGACGAAGATAAGCCCAGACGGGTCGTCGTTCGTCTACTCCACCTACCTGGGAGGGAGCGGGGCCGACTTCACGTACTCCCAGTTCGGCTCGCACGGCGGGATCGCAGTCGACGGGTCGGGAGACGCCTACGTGGCGGGAGATACGAGTTCGGCCGACTTTCCTACGCTGGGCGCTTACCGGGCGGCCGGAGCCGGTAGTACGGACGCCTTCGTCGCCAAGTTCGTCGAACCCGAGCCCATCATCACGCCCATCCCGTCGACCTCCACCTTGGGACTCATCGCGCTGGCCGTCGTGGCGTTTGTCCTGCTGGTGCTGCGACCGCGTCGTGCTTTCCGCCCCGAACGCTGGCGGCGATCCTAAACCGGCTCCGCGAGAGAGGTCTACGCAACATGGCGAACCAGTTCCGCGTCTACATCGGCACATATACCAGAAGCGATAGCGAAGGCATATACGTCTATGAACTAGACACGTCGACCGGAAGGCTGAAGCCGTCGAGTGTGACAGCAGGAATAAACAATCCGTCCTTCCTGGCCATCCACCCTACTGAAAAATATCTGTACGCCGTCGCCGAGCGGGATGAAGGCGGCGGCGCGATAAACGCCTACTCCATCGACTCCGCCACCGGCGAGCTGTCTTTCCTCAACCAGCAGCCGACAAAGACCTCCGGTCCATGCCATCTATCGGTGGACGCGTCCGGCAAGGTCGTTGTGGTGGCCAACTACCAGGGAGGGGCGGTCACCGCACTCCTGATTGAATCGGACGGTCGCCTCAGCGAAGCGAGTGACTTCATCCAGCACGAAGGATCCAGCGTCAATCTGGAGCGCCAGCAGGAACCTCATCCGCACTCGGCAAACATGGACCCGACCAACCGATACGTGCTGGTCCCAGACCTTGGACTCGACAAGGTGGTCGTCTACAAGCTCGACAGGGCGACCGGGAGACTAACCCTCAACGACGAGCCTTGGGCAAAGGTGGTGCCCGGGGCCGGGCCTCGTCACCTTGCTTTCCACCCCAACGGCAAATGGGCCTACGTCATCAACGAGATTGACTCGACCTTCACGGGCTTCAAATACGATGGGGCCAGAGGCGCCCTCGAAGAGACACAGACCGTCTCGACGCTGCCGGAAGGTTTCGCCGAAGTTAGCCACTGCGCCGACTGCCACGTATCGCCTGACGGCCGATTCCTTTACGGCTCCAACAGGGGCCACGACAGCATCGTCATCTTCGCCCTCGACCCGGAAACGGGTGCCCTGAGCTACGTCGGCCACGAGCCCACGGGCGGAAAATGGCCCAGGAATTTCGCCATCGATCCGACTGGCTCGCTTCTGCTTGCCGCGAACGAGCATTCCGATGACATTGTCACCTTTTGGATCGATCGGGAAACGGGAAAGCTCCGGCCCACCGGCCACAGGGCCGAGGTGCCATCGCCCGTATGCCTCAAGCTGGTCCCGGTCTCTTAGCGGTCTGAGCGGCTCAGTTCCCGTAGGCGCGGATTTCAGAATCACGCCCCGCGCACTCTGGAATCCATCGGTTAGAAAATCTCATGCCGATCCACTTCACTGAACAAGAAATGGCCTCCCGAAGGCACGCAGCCGCTCGTGGCCTGACGGCACGAGGGCTCGACGGCCTGCTCATGTTCCGCCAGGAAAGCATGTACTACCTCACCGGATATGACAGCTTCGGCTATTGCTTCTTTCAGTGCCTGTATCTGGGGGCCGATGGTCAAACGGTTCTCTTGACGCGTCTGCCGGACCTGAGGCAGGCGCAGATGACGTCCGACATAGAAGACATCCGGCTGTGGTTCGACGCCTCGGATGCCGATCCCGGCATTGAGTTGCGAAACATGCTGGAGGACCTGGGATGTCGCGGTAAGAGCCTCGGCATCGAGTTCGATTCGTACGGTCTTACGGCGGCAAGCTGGAGGCGGGTCGAGTCAGCACTGGACAGTTTCTGCACCCTAGAAGACTCGTCCGACCTGGTGAGCGGACTACGAGCGGTGAAGAGCCCAGCGGAGCTAGAGTACGTTCGGAGGGCGGCCGGACTGGCCGATGACGCTCTCGACCAGGCTGTCGCCCTGGGCCAGCCGGGCGCCTTCGAGGGCGATGTCCTGGCGGCGATGCACTCTGCCATTTTCCGCGGAGGCGGCGACTACGCCGGGAACGAGTTCATCATCGGCTCAGGTGACGAGGCCAGGCTGGTCCGGTACCACTCGGGCCGGCGACACCTCTCGGACTCCGACCAGCTCACTTTGGAGTTTGCCGGCGCCTACCGGCATTACCACGCCTGCCTGATGCGGACGATACTGACTGGCCGGCCGGACCCCGCGCACGTCGACATGTACAAAGCGTGCAGGGATGCACTCCTGGCGTGCACGGAGGCCGTCAAACCGGGGACCTCGATGGGCGCCGTGTTCGACGAGCATGCACGGGTAATGGATGGGGCCGGGTATCGGGATCAACGGCTGGAGGCGTGCGGCTACGGCCTCGGCGCGGTCTTTACGCCGGTCTGGGTCGAGCAGCCAATGCTGTACGCCGGCAATCCACTTGTCATCGTGCCGAACATGGTGCTCTTCCTGCACATGATCCTAGTCGACGATGACTCGAAACGCGCCATGACACTGGGCCACACAGTGATAGTCACCGAGATCGGCTGCGAGTCCTTGAGCCGCTCGCCTCTAGACCTGGTCGTCAACGGCGCCTAGCGGGCCGGCGGAATCACGCCCACCGGGCTAGAGCGAAAGCGTGGCGACCCAGCGCAGCCCGTCTCAGAAATCGTGCGCGAACCTCCTCTCTCATTTCGGGAGAGGATTGAGGTGAGGGTGACTCCATCGCCTCCGAAAACGGCGTCGAATTACTATAATGCGCCGACTTCCGACGGGGTCCCCTCATCCCTTCGACAAGTTCAGGGCAGGCTCTAGCCTTCTTCCGCAAGGGGAGAAGGGACTTATGGGACATCCAGAGCCAGGGCACCCCTAGAACAGGCCAATACCACCCCGCTACTGGCCGGGCATGGCCCCCATCTGCTGCATCATGCCCATCGCGTCGAACTGCTCCCAGTGCTCGACGATCTTCCCGTCCTTGATCCGGTCGATGTTAATGCCGGTCACCTTGAACCTGTTTCCCGTGGCCGGAATGCCCATGAACTCGCCCCGGTGTGTGCCGGTCGCCGTCCACCGCGCAACGACCCTGCTGCCGTCCGCGATTATGTCGCTGATCGTGATCTTCAGATCCGGAAACGTAGCCCGCATGCCACCGATCAGATCCTTAATTCCCTCAGGGCCAGGCTTCTGATCAGGAAACGGATTGTGGCCGACGTAGCCAGCGGCTATCAAATCGTCGACCAAAGAAAGGTCTCCTGAATCGAATAGTCCGATGAACCGTCGAACGATCGCCTTGTTCTCCTCCGACATTGCATGGCCTCCTGTGTTGATAATCAGACTCTACCCTACTCCCTGACACCCGGTCAGTCGGCGCTATTCTTCCCACTCCTCCCAAGCTTGTTCCAGCTCCAACCGGACCTGATCGTATTCCTTGCCCAGAGCGGCGACCTTTTCCACATCCCGACGTTCGGAAGCCGACTGCAACTCGCTCTCCACCTCGGCGAGATGTGTCTCCAGGCCCGCGATCTTCCGCTCGGGATCGATCTGAAATCCGGATGCTGCGTTGGCTTTCGTCCCGTCCTTCGGCTTCTTCCGAGGCGTGCCGAACCGCCTGCGGGCCGGGTCCTCCTTCGATTTCGGGCCGGGCGGCGAGGCCGCCGGACCACTCGGACTCGCCCACTCTTCGAACCTCCCCGGGAACAGGTAGCCTGCGCCATCCTCTACGATGAGTAGTTGGTCCGCCAGCCTTGAAATCAAGTGTCTGTCGTGGGACACCACCAGTAGAGTCCCGGCGTAATCGTCGAGAGCGATCTCGAGCGCCTCGCGGCTTGGGATGTCCAGATGCGTCGTCGGCTCGTCCAGCACCAAGAAATTGGGGTCCGTCACGAGGAGCCGGGCCACCGAAAGCCTGGTCCTCTCCCCACCACTCAGCATTCGAACCTCTTTGAATACGTCGTCTCCCATAAAGAGGAACCTGGCCAGGTAGTCTCTCTCCTCGGCCGGAGGGATGTTTCGTATCTCCTGCATTGCCCTCAGGACGGTGGCCTTCTCGGGCAGACCGTCGGCGCCTTGACGATGGTAGCCGACGGTGACCTTCTCACCGATCTTGACCTAGACTGACATT
>JAQBTI010000238.1 GCA_027624995.1 Chloroflexota bacterium | reverse complement strand
CCTGGTCCACTAGACGATGGGGCCGTGATCGGGAAGGTCCGCACTGACAATTCTAGCGGCAAACCCGTCTAAGTCGCAACGCGAGCCGGGTCGTCCTAGTCGCCGATGCGGTAGTTGAATATTCCGCTGAGGAGACCACGGCTGACCATCGCAGATCGGGCATTGACTTCCGGGATCATCTGGTTGGCCTCGATCCGCTTGGAATCCTGGCCGGTCTGGACGAACTCAAGCTCCAGGGTCAGCCACTCTACAACCCTACCGATGAGGGACAGGGCATCGTCGTGCAGTCGTCCCATCTCGGCGGGGGGCTCGACCAGCCTCAAATCGGCCAGGAGACGCTGGGCGTCCGTGACCAGATCAGTGGCCGGGGCTATGCGCTGTGCCCTTGGCAGCCCAAGCAAGCCAGACCTCCGGTCCGTGATCTCTCGCTCCCGATCGAGTATTTTTTCAAGGGAGTCTGCATAGACGCGGACCCCTTCCCGGACGGGGTCGATCCACGTCCTGAGGTACTCGACGAACCTGTCTTCGAAAACCGTGTATGTCAGTCCGGTCGTCTTCTGAATGGTGTCTCCAAGCGCCGTGCCGTTAGCCACGTCGACAATGATCTCGATTACCGCTTCGGCACCGAAGTTCTCTGCCAAGTATCTGACAGCCATGTGTGACTGCGCGTACTGAAGGTCGACCTGGGCCTGGTCCGGTCGGGATATCCAGACGACCTGGCTTTCGAGGGACCTCAGGGGGAACAGATCGCCGGACGTGAGTGCATTCTGCGCACGATCGGCGGCGGCCAGGAAGGACCGCCTCGAACGGTCCGGCTTCACGTCGTCCAGCCCGATCTCATATTCCATGTAGTCTGCAAGACCTTCGTTGAGCCAAGCCGGCAGAGGCTTACCCTGCACCACCTGATCTAGAAGGAGGTGGACATACTCGTGGGTGATGATCCTCAGAGCATCGCTACGGAAAAAGTCGACCCGCACGTATATGCCGGAACCCGGTGAACCGCGCTTGAAGAAGCCCGCCTCAAAATCGAGGCTCAAACCCAGGGCGGACTCGACTGTGTTGAGTGTGCCGATGCCCCAAAGCAGGTACAGGTCGGGAATTCGGGTGCTTCTTACGCCCAGATCTCTTTCGAGCCGATCAATCACGGACGCCAAATGGGCCTGAACGTCGACCGCCAGCGCAGCCGGCACGAGAGACGAATAGAAGGTCTTGGATACCAGTCCCTGATGGACACGGAGCTGCACTCCGAGCGCTTCCATCTCCTGCAACGGCAGCTGTAGGTCGGTGACCGGGTAGGTCACCGTCGTCGGGAATCCCTCGCTTCCGAGCCTTACGGACCATACGCCTTCGCTGTCCAAAGCACCTATTCGCACCCAGCTCAGCTTACCGCCCTCGTCCGCGTACAACTGCCTTTCCGTTACCTGGACTCCGCCGACCGGGGAGAAGTTGGCCTCGTCCTGCGAAACCCATGGGGAAGGCCTCCCGAGCGGATCGACGAACTGGACGACGACGGTCTGCCAGGGCCGCAGGCCCGTCATCGTAAAGACGACATCCCTACCCGCCAGCGGTTGTCCCGGCTCCACCTTGAGGGTGGCGCCGGTCGGCAGGTCCGTCAGTCCCGGTCCCGAAATCTGGGGGACCAGCGCCAGTAAAGCAGGCAGCGACACCGGGGTCGCGGTAGGTGCAGGCGTCGGTACTGGCGCGGGCGACGGAGCGGGAATCGCCGCAATCGCCTTCTGGACTATCTCTTCGGCGCGCAGCTCCTGGTCCCGCAGCGTGGCGCCGGGAGTCGGCGTCGGGTTGGCCTGGATAGCCGCCTCGACTCGCCGATCTACGAGCATCTCGATCTCAGCCAGGGTGGGCCCCGGCGTAAAGGTCGGCGACGGCGTCGGAGTGAGAGTTGGGGTCGGACTTGGAGTTGCCGTGGGAGTCGGAGTGGCCGTAGGGGTCCGTTGGAGCTCGGTGACCTGCTCTCCGACTCCCTCCAGGCTTCTACCGAGTTCCTCCACGAGGCCCTGGAGCCGATCAATTCGAGGGTCTGGAGTCGGGACCGGGGCGGGGTCGTCACCGCAGGCCGTCGCCAAGAGGGCACCGCACAGGAGAACGAGTCCCAGAAGACCTAGATGGCGAATCCGGATGAGCCGAGTCGCCCCCAGAAGGCCGTCCCGCCGACTACGGATAGAGCGCCCCCTGCTCTAGGCCCTCTTGTTCGCGCAGGCCGAACATCAGGTTCATGTTTTGGACGGCCTGGCCCGCTGCACCCTTGAACAGGTTGTCCAGGCAACTCACGACCACCAGCCGACCTGCCCGCTCATCCACCGTCGGGTACACAAGGCACATGTTGGAGCCCGTGGTCTGTTTGGTCTGAGGCGGAGTGTCGGTCACTCGCACGAAGGGCTCGTCGGCGTAGAAGTCACGGTATATCTCCTGGACCTGCTGCTTGCCGAGGGTCTCGTCCTGGAGGCGGGCATAACAGGTCGCCAGGATGCCTCTGGTCATGGGAACGCGATGGGGGACGAAGGTGACCCGGGCCGTCTCTGACTCACGGAGCTCCGCCAACTCCTGAGCGATCTCATACTGGTGGCCATGGCCGTCCAATCCGTAAGCGACGACATTCTCGTTGGCCTCCGCGAAATGGTCATTGGAGTTGGTCGCCAGCCCTCCACGTCCGGCTCCCGAGATGCCGGTCTTCGCATCCACGATAACGTCATCGACCACCAGCCCCTCCCGTACTGCGGGGGCCAAGGCCAGTATGGAGGCCTCCGGAAAGCAGCCGGGATTTGCTATAAGTTTGGCCGACTTTATCAACTCTCGGTGTATCTCCGACAGTCCGTACACGGCCTTGTCCAACAGGTGCGGAGCCGGATGGTCGAGCTTATAGGCGCGCTTGAACTCGGCCGGGTCGTGAAGACGAAAGTCCGCCGCGATGTCGATAGCCGCCACGCCACTGTCTATCAACGGCACGAGGGCCTCCGCGCTGGCCCCGCTGGGCAGCGTCGAGAAGACGACGTCCACGGAGCCTTCGATCGACGGAGTGATCAGGATATCAAGGCGCCACAGGTGAGGAAGGACTTCCGGCAGCCTTTTGCCGGCAGCGCTGCGGCCCGTGACCGATACGATCTCGACCTCAGGGTGGCGGTCGAGGATACGGGCGAGTTCTGAGCCCGCGTATCCGGTTACGTTGATTATTCCAACCTTCATCCAGGGGTCCTCACGCTCGATTGGGTCTGAGTCCAGTATAGTCGGCTCCCAAAGCCCGAACAAGGAGAGTGAACCGCAGAGAGCGCGGAGGGCGCAGAGGGAATTCTTCTACTCCGAACTCTGCGGTCTTAGCGTACCCTGCGGTGAATACTCCCCTGCTACTCGAAGAGACGCCGAGAGGGGCACCCGGACGCCAGGACGCACCGGCCGCATTTGGGTCGCTGAGCTTTGCAGACGGCCCTTCCGTGCTGGATCAAGTACATGTGGAACGCGAACACATCTTCCGTGGCGACCATAGGCTCGAGGATGTCGTGGGCGGCGTCGGCGCTCACCTTGGCGCCTATCAGGCCGAGCCGCTTGGATACCCGGTAGATGTGCGTATCCACCGGCATGGCCGGCATTCCCAGCGAGAAGCAGAGGATGATGGCCGCCGTCTTTGGACCGATTCCGGGCAGGGACTTGAGCCATGCCTTGGCCTCCGGCAGCGGCATCTCCCCCAGGAACGAGAGGTCGAAGGAGCCAACCATATCTCTGACGCGTTGGAGGACGTCTTTGATCCGAGGGGCCTTTACCTTCGCCAGCCCTCCCATACGGATGGCCTCTTCGATCTCTTCGACCGGACCGTCGGCCACGGCGTCGAGAGTCCCGAAGTGCTCCATGAGACTGCTGAATGCGCGGTGCGAGTTAACGTCCGAGGTGTGCTGCGAGAGGATCGTGGAGACGAGCTCGGACGCGGGACCGTACCGCGGGACCCACTCCACAGGCCCATATTCCTTGCCCAGTAGGTCCATGACCTCGGACGTCGGGACGTGCTTGCGGCGAATTCGTGTGGGCTTAGTCAGGGTCTTAGTCATTGGCGTTGAGCGCTCGGCGATGTGGGTTAAGGGTCATGCTGGTATTCTAGAGTGGCACGGAGGCAAAGCAAAGAGCCCTGATCTCAGCCCTCTCCCGCAGGGCTGAGGTCAATTGTCTTACCCTCTCGGCGATTTCACACTGGCCCTGCACCGACTCTGTACGCGGGCGTCACCAGCGACCTGGTCAGGCGGGTGTACGACGGATACAAAATTAGGCGCCTGGCGGCTGAATGGGTCTAGGAGCCATCAGCGGCTTTAGACCCCTCGCTCCGCTCAGGGTCACATGTTTGGTCGGGGTGACATGAGGTCGG
>JAQBTI010000237.1 GCA_027624995.1 Chloroflexota bacterium | reverse complement strand
GTCGCCTGGACCCAAGATGCTATGCAGGGACACGCCGGTCAGGCCATCCACGAGTGCAACCATCCCACCCGCGCTCAGCGGGCCGTATGCGCCAAAGACGAACTCTGGAAGGCCGTCCCCAGTGACATCTCCAACTGGCGCCACGCTCCCACTGAGCAGGCTCGGTCCGCGGCCGATGATCTCGTAAAGCAGCTCCTGTCCATGGACCGGCAGCGCAACCGCGACACCGGCCATCCCACCCGCAAGCCGTGCCAACCACTTCATTGGCCACCGCCCGGCCCGTAGAGCCGCAATCCGCCGCCATAGTCCGATACGAGGAGTTGCCTCGTCCCATAGCTCGAAGTTTGCAGGTGGAGCCCGGAGGCATCCGCCGGAGTCTGCATGTGCCCGAGACTTTGGAAGGGTTCGCCAACTCCGGTCACGTCATTCGGGTCGAAGCGCAGTGCGTGAACGCCGCCCCGTCGCGCTCCCACGTAGATGATGGCAGTTTCGCCTCCTCCATGGTCGACCGCGACGTCGAAGATGGAGGTCGGGAGATCGTCGAAGGTCGTTAGCGGCGCTGTCCAGGATCCTATCGCCGTGCCGCCAAGATCCACCTTGGGATCAGTCGCGGCGAGGATGTCGGTGATGTCGTAGGCGTAGATGGTCCCCCCGAAGTCGGGGACGATCAAGTAGACCTCGTCGCCGATCCGGACCTGGTCCAGGTAGAGCACCGCCGATAGCGGGTCTCCTGCCTGGGGACCGTTCGGAACGATGATCCGACTGAGCGTGGTGTTTCTCGGGACCACGTCGCCGGGGGGCCCTTCAGTAGTTACCGCAGGCTCGAAATCGCCGGTGACCGCATCAATCTCGATCTCCCAGAACTGCACCAATCCGTGCCCGTAGTTGTCCCTGAGGATCTGACCATCGATTGGGTCAGGCAACCAGTTGTCGTCCCCGATGCCACCATTCTGGGGGGTACGGAAGATCGCCCAGTCCGGATTGCTCATGATCGTTCCGCAAGGCACGGCAAGCACATAGTGACCCCACACCCCCTCCTTCTGAACCTCCACCGCGATCGAATTGAAGGTCCGGACATTGCCCACGTCATCGTCGTTGGTTGGGTCGTCGAGCCACCAAGCCTGTGCGATCGGATTGTCCGCGGGCATCCAGTTGAACTCCGGGTGAGTCACAAGCCTCTTCACGCTTAGGATAAAAGGGTCAACCCCAATCTGCAGGTCGTCTCCGTTCTCCGTATCAGCGGTAGCAAGATCGAGTTCGGTCCTCCAGATCCACGTCAGGCCCTCCGGCGTCCGCATGTGGTTCCCCGCCATCGGCTGGTTGGTCGCCCCGGCGTCGCTCAGCTCTCGAAACAGATCGAGATCCTGGTAGTACACCCGGCCAGGGTTGCTGAATCGATCGTCATCCGGGATCAGGTACCTCCACATGACCTGGTTGAGGGCCGCTGCTCCGTTCTCGAACCCTCCAAACTTCTGGTACACCCAGCGCTGACCTTCCTGAACGCTCGTGTTCGCGTAGTTCGTCCCTCCACTGGTGACGTAGGCATGGGTCACCAGCTCAGGCTCCCCATTGACGACCTCGTCCACGACGATCGACTGAGATCCCGGATGTCGCCACAACAAGCCCTGAGGTCCGCGCTCATCGGCAGTCGAGCCCGCTGGCGGCGAGTAGAGACTCACCATGTCCCACTTGACCGCCGAGGGGTCGTACTCCATCCGGAACGGCCCGATGGCAGGCACACCACCGTCGTTGTGACCGGTCAGCACGATGTCGGGATACTCCGGGATGGTCCCGACCGTGACGCCGTAGGTGCCCACGATGTAGGACTTGTCGCGGTTGAAGAACTCGCTCGGCAACCCATTGCCGGGGTCCAAGTCGAAGAGAGCTACACCTAGGCCGCGGTCGATTCCATTGCCTTGGTCCACGTCGAGACGGTAGATCATCTTCAACCGATCCTCCGAGACCAGCAGCTCTTGTTGGGGAGGAGCACACACCCCTTCCCCTCCAGCGGTCATCCAGTTCCGGTCCGGCCATTCGAATTGAGCAGCACCGCCGTTCCAAACGACTTCATAGACCCACGTCTCCGGCTTGCAGGGTGGTTCGGTCGCTTCACCACCGCCCCAGCCAAGCTGGGAGTCGTACGCCGTGCCGTCGTAGTCGGTCGCGACATAGTCGCGCAGGATCGTCTTCCAGGCGCTGCTCACCACGACGAAAGTTCCACCCTGAGGGTCGTGCGCCACCGAGAGCGAACGTGCGCAGTTGGCGCGGTTCGGGTTTTCGCCGACGAAGCGAATCGTCTCGTTGGCGTACTGCTTGGTCAGGCTGTCCTCATCGCCGATATGGGCCAGGATCGGCTGGCTCGGCCCCCAAGCCTGCTCGAGGTCGAAGACCATCCAGTGCAGGTGATCGACAGCGACGTACAAGTGGTGAGCTCGCTGCCCGCCGACCATCTCGTCGAGGACCTCCACGTCCGTGAAGAAAGGGAACTCCTCGCGGCGGATCACAGGGTTTCCCACGTGGAACGACCGGACGTCCTCCTGGATCAAGTTGTCGTAGAGGGCCTGGGACATCCCTGGCGCGGGAGGAGGGATCTGCATGGCCCCTGGACCGGACCCGAACATGGGCCCCCAGGTCCGGGTCTTCTTCAGAACGCCGCCCGAGGACCAGAAGTGGATCTTTGCCAACCCATGGTGGCCCATGGCGACGTAGACGTCCGCCGTTTCCGATCCGGCGGCCCCGTCCTGGTCGACCGCGATGGACATCGCCACGGCGCCGCCGAAGTTCTTGGCCGGGTACTTGAAGGTCCGCTCCGTGGCCACGGGGTTGTTGTTGAGCATGACCTGGTGGTCGAAGCCGATCTCGTGGCCCACTTCGGAATTGGCGAGGACGCCGATGTCTCGCACCTTCTGGAGCTCGTAGACCCGCAAGCGCGACTCCCCCTTCTTCGCGTAGGTGGCGAGCAGGTAGTCCACTCCTTCGACTGTCATGACGGCGACGTCGGTGCACCACCGATGCCCGCCCTGCGAACTGGGGTCTCCGTTCCCGGAGTCGTCGACACGCCAGGCGCGATTCTCGACACCGGAGTCGACGTCGGCCTGGAAGATCCAGAGGCCGTCGCGTCCGGCCGCTACGTAGAGGAGGTCATCACCGGTCGGAACGGCTGCCGCCTCGGGATCGAGCAAGAGCTTGGAAGCCAGCACCCCGAACTCACCCAACGGGACCTTTTTGGTTCCGTTGATGGTGGTGAGGTCCTGGTCGGTGTACGCCTGTGTCTGCTCGTCGTACACGTCCAAGAAGGCGACCTTGCCTCCCTCCGCGCTGAACACCCAGCGACCATCGGGCGTGCAGGTCATGGACCTTGGCCGCGACGCTGGCGCGGACGTCAGCGGCTCAAACAGGAGCGCTGGTTCCAAGGGGGGGGGTGGTCTGGCCAGAGGCCGACCCTGACGTCAGCAAGAGAGAAGAGAAGAGAAGAGAAGAGAAGATTGGCGAGCGCTTCATGTGATCCTCAATGCGAGACGTCAGGCGAGCGAAGGTTCGAACCTACACGTTTCTCCCGACCCGTCAAGGAAACGCCAACCCGTCCCCGGGCACCCAAGTCCCGCGGCCTCCAGGGCGGGATCGCTCAGTCCTCGTCCGGCTCGACGTACGGCCGCCAGGTCACCACCGGCGTCCCTGCGAGGATGTACGACATCAGCGCGCCCGACTCGTCGAAGCGGTAGGTCCCCGTCCGTCGTCCGCGCTCCGAGCGGTGCTCGATCACGGCGACCTTCGGCCCGCCCTCGGGCTCCTCGAACCCGACGAACACGAGGGACTCGTCGACCTCGAGGCGCAGCCCGCGCCGGTCGAACGTCAGCCCAGTGAAGTGCAGCCGCGCGCCATCCTCCCGCGGCAGCAACGCGGCGCGCAGGAGCCGCGCCCCCTCGTTGCAGACCGCACCCGGCACGTTGCGCACCACCCCGCGGTCGAGCACGCTGCCCGTCAGCTTGCCCTCGTCGACTCCGAGGCGCGCGTTCTGCTTGCCGAGCTCGCCCGCCACGATCCAGCGGATCTGGTAGGGCGACAGGGTCTCGTCGGGCCGTAGCCAGGCGACCTCACGTTCGGGCAGGGGCGGATCGTCGCCGGCAGGGGGCGGACGGTGGCGGGCGAGGGTCACCTCGAGGAAGCGTGCCTCGCCCTGCTCGCGCACGGCGGTGCGCACCTCGACCCGGGCCACGACCCGATCGTCCTCGAGCACCTCGAAGATGCGCTCGTCCTTGGCCTCGACCCAGGCCGTCGCCCGGGCGACCAGCGGGTCGACGACAGGCTCGTCCTGGGCGAGGACCGTACCGAGGACCGGCGCGGCGCAGAGGGCGAGGGCAAGGGCGAGG
>JAQBTI010000236.1 GCA_027624995.1 Chloroflexota bacterium | reverse complement strand
ACACGGCCTGCCGAATGGCCCTCTCGAAAGCCCATCGTCTACTACCATGACTTCGCATACCAGGCCCAGAGCTGGAATGTTCCTCGAAGGGTGGTTGCCAAGGTGGAGTGGCACCAGGGCGAACTGTTTCCCAGAGTGGGCTTCATCGTCACCAACCTCAGCTATCCGGTGAAAGGGATAGTCAACTTTTATAATGGCCGCGCCACGGCGGAGCAGTGGATCAAAGAGGGGAAATACGCTCTTAACTGGACTCGGCTCTCGTGTCACAAGTTCGTGGCCAACCAGGTGAGGCTGGGGCTGTTCATCCTGGCTTACAACCTGGGCAACTTCTTCAGAAGGCTTGCTTTGCCAGAAGCGATAAAGCGCTGGTCTCTGACAAGTATTCAGACGAGACTCATCAAGACAGGCGGGCGTTTGGTGCGCCATGCCAGGAGGCTTGTGTTCCAGCTTGCTGAGGTGATGGTGTCGAGGGATATGTTCGCTGAAATGCTGGAGCGGATTGGGAGGCTGAGACCTGTACCTGGGTAGCAAACCACCGGCGAGCGCAAATTCATGAACGTATCGAGACTACCCAGGGCGAAGTGCGCGACGTGTAAGGTGGAGTTCGGCCTGAAACGGCCGTTTAGAGCCTTTCCAAGTCGATCGGAACTCCATTTCTCTAGATGAGGTGAATTTTGAGTGCGGTTTGTGGCATATGACAACTTCAGAAAGCCGCCATATTATGGGTGCTATCTCAGGAGAGCATGGTTATGCAAGGACTGGATGCCATCTGGGAAATATCGGCTAAGGTTGCTTTGATACATGATCGCTGTCTTGTTTATGCTGCCTTTGTCGCACACCTTGAGTATGTCGTGGACGATGTCAATGGCAGACCGACGGGCGTTCATGACCGACTTGGACATACCAGCCCTCCTAGTCGATTCTGGGTGGGTGGAGCTTGTGTCGCCCCGGGCCGCTAGAACCCTCTTCTATAACCCTCTTCCTTGAGAACAGGTTAAGGCGAGGCTGCGACTTTCAGAATCGCCCGGCAGGGTGAAACGAGTACCAGAATCGGGTGACAGGAAAGGACTAGCCCTTATGGCTGGCCGAGGAAATGTGAGCGAGGATGAGGCAGATAAATCGACGAGCAAACTCAGGGCGGACACTGTTCGTCGGAGGTGCTGCTGGCATATAATGTAGATGCCGAGGTTCGTGGAAAAGTTAGGAGTTGTCGACAGGCTTGGCTGCACTGATGGATTCAGCACCGCTGCTCACGATCTCACTACTAGTCGGCTACCTATTCGGGGCACTCCCGCTCGCGGACAGAATCAGCCGTCGCCGTGGCGTAGATATATTTGCCTCGGGGACTAGACTGGCGGGCGCTTCAAACGTTCGCCGCTCCGTCGGCAAGTACACCGCCGGTGTCGTACTGGTGGGCGACATTGCAAAGGGCGTCCTGGCGGTGATCAGCGCCCGAGTCCTGGGCGTCGATGACGCCTGGATAATCCTGGTTGCAACGGCGACCGTGGTGGGCCACTGGCACTCGGTATTTGCCGGCTTCCGAGGAGGAGACGGGCTCGCAACACTGGGCGGGATCGTAATCGCCCTTTTCCCACTGTACGGCCTGATCGCAGCGTTGGTAGCTACTGCGGTAGCGCTGGGGGCGCAAAAGGCCCCGTACACCTCGCTCATGGGAATTGTCTTCGGGTACATAACGCTGGCAGCCCTGGGCTTCGCGTACGAATTGGACCTCGGTCTGATCCTGGGGATCGGAGGGGTAGTCGCGCTGGTATTGGCGCGGGCAATCAAGAGCAATCTTCGTCGCAGGCGGTTCGAGGAGCTTGAGGAGTTTCCGGACCCCATCGGCGCCACCGAACAGCCCCGCGCCTAGGTCCCGGTCGGTTTTCCGAACTCAGGCTCTACCCCAGTGGTCGCCTAGCCCAGAGAAGACTCACTCTAAGCGGACACACGTGGTCGTTCTCACGACGCCCTGCAAAGTGTGGATTTCAGTCGATACCACGTCGCTGATGGCGTTCAGGTCCTCGCCTTGAATGACCGCGATCACGTCGAACGGCCCAGTCACCCTGCTGACCTCTCTGACCGACGCCGCCTGATTCAGCGCCGAGACGAGGTCGCGCGAATGGCCCGCGACCATTTCGATCAAGATGTAGGCTGTAACCATGGGCTGGCCTCCTTGGCTGGGTCGCTTCGCGCAGCCCAATCCAATTCGACGATATTAAGCACACAGGATAGCGGTTCGTTCGCGGCGCGGCAATAGTTCACCGGCAAATGTGCCCCCGCGCGTCAGGCTCAGCAACCTAGCCTCCCGAAGAGAGCCCGAGCCCAAAGGCCTCTTGACGCTGCAGCAAGAACTCGGCGAGTCCTCGCTCGATGATAAAGACGGTCGATTGCGCACCCGTCTTTACATAGTAGGTTTCCTCGTCCCGCGGAAGGAATCTAAGGCGGGTGGTCGGGTTACCAGCACCTTCTATCGTGACTATGCGAATGGAGGGTGTTGCGGCATCGAAAGTGACTGAGTCCGCTTCGTCGTCGTCCGCGAACCCGATGGCTACCATCACCTCGAGGTTGCTGACTATGCCCTGGATCAGGAAAGGATCGGCTTCAACCTGCTCTTCGGCGTTGGCGGCCGTCCAGCCCTGTTCGTCCAGGCTGAGAAGGAACTCCTGGTCCGGGTGAGAGAAGACCAGCGCCTCGATTTCCTGCGGAGGGATCGCTACGACGATCGGGTTGCGCCAGCCGTCCGAGTTCGGATCGAAAATCGAGGTGGCCGGGGCTGGACATTCGATTCCGTAGACCGCGTCTTTGCCCGCACGCCTCAAGTAGCAGAGGCGGACGTCAGAGGCCCACGTCCCTACGATAAACTGCTCCTGGACCGCCCCGCCCAGGAAGAAAGACACCTCTGTCCCGGCGCCGGGATCTGTGACGCCCAACCGTTCATGGTTCGCAGTGTTGAGCGCGATGAGCCCTGCAGTGTCGATCTGGGCAACCGTACCCCAGAACTGGTCCATCTTGGGTGCAAACACCTGCTGGTTGCCGTTCACAAACCAGTTCTCCTGGATTCTGACCAGCGTCGCTTCGGACCCGGGTGACTTCACCACTATTTTGTCAATGAAGTTACGTTCAAGAGGTACCAGGCCAGAAAGCACAACCTCATCTTCGGCCGACGACACGACGCGTAGCACGAGCCCGGCTACGCCGACTACGGCAAGAATCGCCAGGACGACCCAGACCTGCCTACCCTTCACGTTTATAGACCTTCATCGTCTCCCTGCGACGCTTCAGCGATAGCCCCAGACCGATGAGCACGAACAGGAACGGAATGCCGACGATGTTAGCGTACTGGACTACGTTCTGATGAGTCGATGAGGTGAACTCCAGCTGCCTGGACGCCACGACCTTTGAGCGAATCTCGGCGAGGGCATCTTCCTGCGCGAGCCAGTCCATCAGGTTGAGCCCGAGCGCCAGATTCTCTCCGGACCTGTTCGCGACCAGGTCCGACACCCAGTCGGAGTCTCCTGCGACGACGATGCGGAACTCCGAATCGCCGCCATTCCTTGCGGTGCCCGTGACGGCCACGGCTAAGTCACTCTCGAACTGTTGTTTGTCTTTGAGGTCCAGCCCGGCAGAGTTGGGCGTCACGTCTCCATATGCGTAGTCGACGGCAGCGGTGGCTTGAGTGCGGAGCAGGTTGATGACCTCAACGTCCCCGATCTGGGCATCGGCGATACCCAGTGAGCTCGCCCAGGGCATGACCGCTCCCTGGACTTCGCCAGTCACCTTCCGGTCCACTGTTGGCACGTGGGCCCAGTAAGGGTAGTCCAGCACCACGTTGCCGAACCCGACGTTGAATGACAGGCTCTCGTTGTATTGCGGATCGAAGACTACGTTGTCTTCAAGGATCACTCCGAACGGCTCGACCAGCTCAACGAAGCTATTCCGGTTGGAGACTGCTATCAGCCTACCCTGGTCGATGAGTACCGGGTCGAGCAAGATCATTGCCTTGCCTCCACCGGTTAGGTATCGAATAATCTCGTCGCGCTCGGAGTCAGGCACCTTTTCAGTCGGGCCCGCAATGACGAGAACATCTATCTCCGACAGGCCCAAGCCGGCTTCCGGGTCGTTTTCGATCTCGACAATGTCGTACTGCCCGGCGAGCTGGCCGGCGAACGCCGACAGGTCTTGCCGAACACTCTTCTCCCCGTGTCCGGTTAAGAATCCCACGGTTTTGTGATCTTGGAGGAGCATGCCGTTGATCAGACTTGCCAGTCTATACTCGAACCCGTCGACCGACGGAATAAACTGGACGACCTCGCGGCGGTCGGCGTAGGTAGCGGTTAGGCCAAGGTATCCCAGCTTGGTGCTGACCTCCGTCT
>JAQBTI010000235.1 GCA_027624995.1 Chloroflexota bacterium | reverse complement strand
TAGCGCCCAACCAGCCCTTGCAGCGGACGCGTCGCAAGCGCCGCGCCGCGCCGCTGAAGGGCGACGTTAGAGTGCACCCCGCGATCGGGCGCGGCATCGTCAACAGTCGGTGCCTTAATCCGAAAGCATCCAGAACGAGGAGGGAGCCGTGTTCGAACTCACCCCGGAGGACCATGCGGGTATCCAGAGGCTCTTCCAAATGTATGGGGAGGCCTGGGGCAATGGTGATCCGGCTGGCTGCGCCGCTCTCTACGCTCCGGATGGCGACTGCTTTGCGATCGACGGCGAGGTCCTGGCCGGACCTCAGGAACTCAAGGAGTATTATGAACAGCACCTCTCCGGGAAGTACAAGGATCTCGCGATGTCAGATCTTGACTTGGTACTCCCACGAGCCCTTGGGCAGGACCTCTCGTTGATGGACGGCTCGTGGCAGCTCTCCGGATTCCGAACGGCCACCGGAGACCCAATGCCGGTGACGGTTCGGGCCACCTTCATCATGCGAAGAGTGGGCAGCGAGTGGCGCTATGTTGCCGTACGGATGATGGTGCCCTTCGAAGGTCGCACCTGAACAAGGGATCCGCAGAGAAGTGCACATGAGCAGTGCACTCTAACAAGCGATTGCTACTGCCACGGGTTAGCGGATAGGCAGCGGGCCACTCGCCTAACAGCTCGCGCCCCTTGTTAGGGGGCTGGCCGTGCAGCAGAATCGCGAGGCGTTAGACTGAAGCGGCTGCGCTCGCAGCCTGGGCTTGCTTTGGGCTCTCCAACGTACGATTTTCTGTACGACAACGCGTACACAAGGAGACGGCCATGCCCACCGTCAAGCCGACCGAAGACATCCAACCCCTCACCGCGTTTCGCGCCAACGTGGCGTCCTTCGTGGACCAAGTGCGCGAGACCGGTCGTCCCCTCGTCCTGACCCAGCACGGTCGCAGCGCCGCGGTCCTCTTGGGCGCTGCCGACTACGAGGCATTGATCGAGGAGCTGGAGGTCCTGCGGGACATCCAGGTCTCGGAGCGAGAACTCGCTGAGGGGCGGGGCATACCTCATGATCAAGTTGCGCAGGAGCTCCGCGAAATCGTCCGGTCACGGCTGGCCGAGTGATCGTCCGCTGGTCTGAGCGGGCCCGGAGCCAGGTTGCCGACATCTTCGGCTATATCGCGCGTGACCGACCGGATGCGGCCGAGCGTCTCCTCGAGAGCTTCCTCGAACGAACCGAGCTCTTGGCCGTAGAGCGATGCAGTGGGGTGCGGGACCCGTCGACAGTCGCCTTGACCTCGTTTGGCGTTTGTAGTACGTTGTACGACATGAAGACCGGCGCCGTTACGATTCGCTTGGATGCACCGCTCGAGAAGCTTCTCGACAAGGTGTGCTCAAAGACTGGGCGATCCCGCAGCGAGGTGGTCCGCGATGCCCTCCGGCGACAGCTCTCGCTGCAACTCTTCGAAGAAGCTCGTCGGCAGATCATTCCGTACGCTGAGGCCCAGGGCATCTACACGGACGAGGACGTCTTTAAGCTTGTCTCGTGACTCGAGTCTGCCTGGACTCGAATGTGCTCGTGGCCGCGTTCGCTGCCCGAGGCCTCTGCGCCGATCTGCTGAGTCTCGTCCTTTCGGATCACGAGATCATCGTTCCTGAGGTCGTTGCCGACGAGTTGCGGCGCGTGTTGACCACAAAGTTGAAGGCCAGCGCCGAGGCCATCTCATCTGTCGAGGCCGTCCTAGCTCGCTGCGAAATGATTCCGCGCGGTGATTACGCGTCGCCCATCGCCCTGAGAGACCGCAGCGACGAGCCCATTCTCGCGGCAGCGATCCACGGCGGGGCCGACATTCTTGTAACCGGCGACAAAGACCTACTCTCGGTCGCTCGCGAATCGCCGATCCGTATTCTGTCTCCACGCGCATTCATGACTCTAGCGCGCGGGGGCACGCTCTAACCAAGGTTTGGAGCTGACGCGGTAGACGTGTGGGCCCGCACAGCTCGGCTTGCACCTCGCTGCGCGGTGCGGCCATGTTGCTCGCGCAGCTCAAACCCAAGTCGTTATGCCTCTGCAACTGGCGGCATGGGCTCGACTCGCGTCAGTCTGCTATATTGGAGTGTCATCAGGGGAGTTGGGGTCATGCGTACTCGAGTAATTCACTCCGACCCGGAGATTCTTAGCGGCACGCCCGTCTTCGTCGGGACGCGTGTACCCGCTCAATCTCTGTTCGACTATCTAGAGGGTGGAGAAACGCTCGATGAGTTCCTGCGCCAGTTCCCATCCGTCCGTCGAGAGCAGGCGGTTGCCGCGATCGAGCTAGCTCGGGAGTCTGTGCTGGCCGATGCGCGTCCTGCTTGACGAGAATCTGCCCCACGATCTTGCTGCACTCCTGACGGGTCACCAAGCAGACACGGTTTCAGGTCGCGGCTGGTCTGGCGTGAAGAATGGAGAACTCATGAGGCTGGCGTCGGGGAACTACGACGCCTTTCTGACGATGGACCGCCTGTTGCCCGATCAACAGCGTATCGATCGCCTCCCGTTTTCGGTGATTCTTCTCATCGCCCCCACGAATCGAATCGCGCATCTGCGTCCGCTCGTACCTGGGATTCTGCGAGCATTGGATGCAGCGTCACCGGGGGCACTCACGGTGGTCGAGGCATAGCATCAACTTTGAAGTGCAACACGGCTTATTCGCGAAGTAGTTCATAGGACTCCTTAGAGGGAAACTGTCCCGTGCGCAGTTGAAGGTTCCTGAGAGGGAAAAGAAATCGTGGTGGCTCCGGGGTGCCCGAGCCGGTAGGCTCGGGTAGCTGAAAACCCCAAACGGAGACCACCACGATGAGGAAAACGTACGAGGTAGCGAAGGCATCGGACAAGCGGGCGATCACGGAGTTCCTAAAACAAGAGGGGCAGTTCTTGCTTCCGATGGTGGAGCTCGTGGAACGAGCGGAGGTGGCCATTGACGAGGTGATCGAGGTCATGGGCCGTGCGACGATCGAGGCGGTGCTGGACATGAGTGCCGAGGCCCTGGCAGGCCGGAAGCAAGCGGGCAAGGCGAGGTCGGAGGGCGAGGCGGCATGGTACGGACGCCAAGGTGGGCAGGTGTACCTGGCGGAGCGGAAGGTCCATGTGGAGCGACCACGGCTCAGGACGAAGGGCCAGGGCAATGGCGGTGAGGTCGAGGTGCCGGCCTACGGAGGGCGAGCAGAAGCTCGAGCAACTCGCCCGGTGGTTGGAGCGTGAGTACCCCTCGGCCGCGGCCAGCCTGCGTGAGGGCCTCAGGGAGATGTTCACGATCAACCGGCTCGGCCTGCCACCGCGGCTCAGGAAGTGCCTGGGCACGACGAACCTGATCGACAGCACGCACTCGGGCGTCAGGCAGAAGACTCGCAGGGTGACGAACTGGAAGAACGGAGCCATGGCGCTGAGGTGGGCCGCTGCCTCGTTCGTCGAGACCGAGAAGAGCTACCGCCGGATCATAGGCCACGACCAGCTCTGGATACTCAAAGCTCACCTCGACGACCTCGAACCGGTTGCCGAAATGAGGAAGGCAGGCTAATCAACCAGCGCCTCGGAGCCACCACCTCCAACTAGGCTCGGGACAGCTTCCTCCTTAGGTGTAAGGAAGTCGAGACGTTTCCTGGGCCGGTTGTTGAGTTTGTCAGCGATGCGAGCACACCGGGTCTGAGTGACCCTGGCGAGGGTCTTCTTCTTGGGGAGATACTGCCGGATGAGGCCGTTGGTATTTTCACTGGTCCCCCTTTCCCATGAGTGGTGTGGGTTGGCGAAGTAGAAGGGTGCTCCGGTCTCGGCCTCGATCTGCTTATAGCCGTGGAACTCGGTGCCGTTGTCGGCAGTGATCGTGCGGATGGGGGGGGGAGAAGTGTTGATGATCTGGATCGCGACACGGTTGAGTTCGGCGACGGTTAGGTTGCGGAGCTTGCCGATGATGAGATACCCGATCTTTCTCTAGATATGAGCGAACTGGATGAGTCTGTCTACGTTCGTCACATGCTGGACGCGATCGCTCGACTGCAACGACACGTTCAGGGTGTAGACCAACCAGAGTTCTAATCGAGCGAGATCATCCAGGACGCGGTGATCCGTCAGCTTGAGATCCTCGGGGAGGCGGCGGGTCGACCCAGGGTTGTATAAGGGTAATACGGCGGCATAGATTACCTCTATTCTGTGAAGTCTTACCTCTATTCCGGCGAAAGCCCGTCGCCATGCAATCCCTTGATTTACTGTTTCTCGACCACCTCACGCTGACTCCTGCACACGGGTCAACCCTAAGGGCCCTGGGAGAGCACAGAGGCGAACAGGAGCTCCACAGCCAGTGGCCTGCCCCCGTTCTCAGTACCAGGGGTTATGAGAGTGTGATTAACTGCTCCCCTTTCTCTGGGGA
>JAQBTI010000234.1 GCA_027624995.1 Chloroflexota bacterium | reverse complement strand
CTGCGGTGTTCGTGCAGGAGCGCGATCTGTGGCTCATGCGCGATGCGCATCAACGGTCAAGCCGGCCTGGCTTGCAACACCAGGATGTCCGACGCCCTGCCTCGCGGCGGAGGGCCGATCACGATCGAGCCCGCCGGCAACATGGAGGTAATTAAAGACCTCGTGGTGGATTTCCAGCCGTTCTGGGACAAGGTTCGGGCAGTGGAGCCGTGGCTCCAGCCCGAAGGCCCGGAGCCGGAGACCGAATACCTGGCCCCCAACGAGGCCATGCTCCACGAAGCCGGAGTGATGGCCTGTATTATGTGCGGCGCCTGCGTTTCGGACTGCACCGTTCTCGCTGTCGATTCCAACTTCCTCGGCCCTGCTGCGTTGGCCAAGGCCTACAGATTTGTAGTTGACCCGCGCGACGCCGCCGATGAGTCTCGTCTGGGAAAACTGAACGAGTACGGTGGCGTTTGGGACTGCACGCGATGCATGGCCTGCTTAGAGGTCTGTCCCAAGGGCGTCGCGCCCATGGACCGCATAATGGCCCTGCGCGACAAGACCATGGAGGCGGGTTATACGAGCACATACGGTGCCAGGCACGCAACGGCGTTCTCGGAACTGGTGGAGCACGCGGGTACGCTGGACGAGTTGAGGCTTCCGATCAAGACGTTCGGAATGTTCAACGTCAAGAAGATGCTTGGTCTGCTGCCAGTCGGCATCCGTGCTCAGATGGCCGGCAAGAGGCCGCCCATCTTCCATAAGAAGATCCCGGGCGTCCAAAACGTGCGGCGACTGTTCGAGAAAGCGGAGAGCAGGCGATGAAATACGCGTTCTACCCAGGCTGCGTGGCACGTGGGGCTACACCGGAGTTGTACGACGCTACCTTAGAGGTCTGCTCGCGGCTCGGGATCGAGCTTGACATCGATTCAATGCGCAGCGCTTCATGCACGGGCTCGGGCGTGCTCCAGGAGAAGAACGAGCGCCTGGCTGATACCCTCAATGCGAGGAATTTCGCACTGGCCGAGAAGTCCGGCCACCCCTTGATGACCATCTGCAGCACCTGTCAGGGCGTTATGAGCCAGGCCAACAAGCGGCTCACGGATAACCCCGAATATCTGGCCGAGATAAACGCTGACCTGGTTGAAGAGGGCCTGGAATACAAGGGCACCGCCGATCCCAGGCACCTGCTATGGGTCATCCTCGAAGACGTGGGTATCGATAAACTCAAGTCGATGGTTGTACGTCCGCTTGAGGGCTTCAAGGTTGCACCGTTCTACGGATGCTACATAGTCCGTCCGTCCGTGGCCCTGGGTTTCGAAGAACACCCGGACCGGCAGGACTCGCTGGAGCAGGTCATCAGTGCGGTAGGCGCAGAGGTCGTGGATTTCCCCGGCAAGACACTGTGCTGCGGCTTCCCGATCCTCACCATCAACGAGAAGAACTCGGTAAAGATGGTCGCCAACCACACCCTCGACGCCAAAGGACGAGGCGCTGACGCAATGGTCACGCCCTGCCCCCTGTGTCACTTGAACTTGGACGGATACCAACCCAGTGCCGCCGCCGCCGCCAAGACTCCCATCGGACTGCCGATACTCCACCTGCCGCAGCTCATTGGGCTGGCCCTGGGCCTCGATCCGAAGGCGTTGAGCCTGAGCAAGCACATCATCTCAACGAAGAAACTCCTCTCTGAGCTCGCCGTCGCTCCATAGGGTAGGCGGAGGCCTCCGGACCGACCCGCCCCGAAGGAGACTTGCGCCCGTGACTCTGTTCATCGGCTGGGCCGGCGCGATGCGCTAGAAGCCGCCTGTCTCATACAGGCTACGTCCAGCGTATTCTGTAATCTCGCGAAGCAGCAATGACCGCTGTCAGCAGATCCTCCAGAGGCGGCGCCAGGCATTGTCCTCTCACGGCTAGAGCCCTCGCCCTTCTGAACAAGGACTCGAGATGACAAGTGCGCGGTGACCTCGCTCCGTCTGCAAGCAACGCTGCGGTCCCACCTCAATCGGCTACCAGACCCGGGCGTCTTGCCGGCCGGGCGGCTCCCCGAAGGTCTCTTGTAGCCGGTCGCGAAGCGGAGCCCACTCGTCTCCCAAGAGCATCTCGGCATAGCGTCTGTGAAGCCCTTGCTCCCAGCACTTGGCGAACAGGAATTCTCGGAAGAACAGGTCGTCCTTTGGGAAGGACCTTCGTGCAGTCTGTAGCCTGCTGGCCGCGGGTCCGGGAGACCGGGTGAGCAGGTAGCCCGAGCCCTGTCCCATCAGAGTCGGCACGAGATGGAAATTACGGTACTGGTAGGACTGGGGGATCAGCCCCCAACGATCGAGCAGGTCAGCCCCCGACGTCAGGTCTTCTCTGGCCCCGCTGACGAGGGTGTTGACTACATCGTCGAACTGCCGTGCCTCGTCATCGTCCATTTGAACGGTCCGCCGGCGTTCGTCCTCGTAAGCGCGAACGAGGCGTGCGATCAGCATCAGGCCCTGTCCTCGATAGTAGCGCGGGAGCGGATGTCTCGGGGCCTCAATGACAGCCCGGCAGTAGATGTCCAGGGCTCGGACAGGATCGCCCGTACAGAGGTAGGCGTCCCCTAGTTGGCAGGTCGATCTGACGAATCCACTTCCCATCTCTTCTCGGCTCAGTGCGGCAGCTTCTCGAGCGTACTTCAGAGCGTCCTGCCACTCGCCTAATGAAAAAGAGCAGTCGACGGCGAGTCTGTACAGGTAGCCATTCTTGCGGCCGCCCTCTTTCCTCAGGGCCCTGCGGACTCTTCGCAGTGCCGCGTCCCACTCGCCTTTCTCGCGGGCCAGGACCTCGCTCTGAGCGACATCGTCCACGACGGTCGCGACCTCTGAGGCCCACTCCTCGACGTCGTCCGCCAGGCCTTGCAGGTCCCGCTCGGTGTCGGCGTCCAGGATTCGGTCGCCTGGCACGTCGAGCACCCAGGCTACCAGCTTTACCGGTGCATTGGTTGGCTCTGTGCGATTGATGGTCGTCGGGAATGCCGCGCGGATTCGGTCCAGCTCATCCTTGGAAACGAGATTGCCGAGCGCGATCAACACACCGACTCCGGGTAGCTCGCCGATGAAGCTGTTCGTTCCGGAGTCGGACATGGTCTCACGAAGGCGTGACCACAGGAAGGAGCGCCAGTCGAGGTGCCGAAGCGTATCGACAAGCCAGTCTTTGAGCTGCTGTGCATCGGCTGGATCGGACTCGTCGGGGTCCGGGCGGTGCGCCGAAAGCATAAGGAAGGGTAGTCTTACGTCATGCCCGAGATGCTCGTTTTCGCGGATTTCGACTGCCTTTTTGGTGAGCAGGTCAAGGAGTTCTGACCTGAAGCTCTCCCGGTCTAACATCCTGCGATTGGCCACGTTGGTTGATACTGTGGCGGAGTGGATAGCGGCCCGCTGGCGCTCCATTATTTCCCCTACGATCCTGCTGAACACGGTCAGCACCCGTACCTCGACATCGATCCGTGGCTTTTCGGGCCTGGGCATCAATACGTAGAGCGAGCCCACCGTGCTGCCCGCGCTTGAGACCAGTGGCAGCGACAGGGCGGAATAGGGCTGGTCGTCTCCGCCTTTGGACGCGCGGGCTCCCAGGTAGCGCATCTCCGACTCGACTGACTCGATCATCGACGTCCAGGGATGTTCCACAGTCTCCACCACCAAGGGGATGCCGGTCTGGCTCGTGTAACCCACGAGCATCTCGAGGTTCTTAGGAGGGTTCCAGGGCGACGGCTCCCATGGCCTGGCGACGGAACTTGCGAGGACACTTGACACCTGTGAAGACTGAGAGGTCTCGCTAATCTCGCACAGTGAGCCGGGGTAGATGGCGTTCAAGGCCTGGGTAAGTAGCCAGAGCTGTAGGTCGTCGGAGCTACTCAACCCGGGCAGCATCGCGGCCTCAAACCTGTGAGAGGACTGTTTCCGAAGGAAGTCTTCGAAGTCCAGGTAGACGATGTCCAGGATTCTGCCCACGAAGTCCAACGTCTCTGTGTCCGGGTCGACTGAGACTCGATTGGTAGTCCCAAGCAACAACTCGTAGACCTCCCGTTCGGTGGTGACGCGCAGACCGGAGAATTGACGGGCGGCAACCTCCGAACGAGTGGGCGGTTGGTCCTGGTCCAGGAAAAGGACCTCGCGAAACGGAGACAGCACCCAGCAAGAAGGCGCTGGCCTCTCCAATATTGTGTTGTAAACGTAGTCGCGTTCCAAGTTCCCGAAATGGGCCGGAGTGGTGGCGGCCCGGCCATGTCGTTTCACGACGACAAGGGAGTTCGGATGGTCTTCAGGGTCGGAGAGGAGTGAGAAGATGGCGCTACCAAGGAGGCGTGCCGTCCAACGCCGACGAAGGCGGTGCAGGGCTATGGATATGAGCCTATTCCACCCCCCGCCGTATCTGAGTCC
>JAQBTI010000233.1 GCA_027624995.1 Chloroflexota bacterium | reverse complement strand
TCCGACTCCACACAATCGCACGACCGAGCCCTCAGCCGTCTTAGACCCTTCGCTCCGTTCAGGGTGACATGTTGGTCGATTTCACTGGCGTTTGGGAATCGCGCCCGGCTGAGGTGGACGTCCCGAGTGGCAAGCGACGTGTGTTATTCCGAGCCCTTCCGGGGAAGGACGAGGAATCTAGGACCGTGCGGCCCAAGAGGCTCCGACTCCACACAATCGCACGACCGAGCCCTCAGCCGTCTTAGACCCTTCGCTCCGCTCAGGGTGACATGTTGGTCGATTTCACTGGCGTTTGGGAATCGCACCCGTCTGAGGTGGGCGTCAAAGTCATCGGTATGAAATAACGTCTTGTGAGTCCCCGGGGCGTGGTCCACTTTTCATCCTTTGGAGTGCGGGCGGCAACCTGCATGTACGATTCCCGCGTAGGCGGAATCCATCGGCGCAAAGAGGGGTCTCCCTGACACAGGGATGGAACGAGGAATGGCCCTAAATTTGACACGGGGAGCACGATTTCCTAATATCAATTAGCTCTTTTGTGACACTTTTCCAGTCAATGGAGCGGTGGAGACGGGATTGTACTTCGTCAGATTCGTACTTTTCTGCACGGACGCGGTAAACGATTTCCTCCGCAAGAATTGCCCTCAATACGCGGGCGCAATCTCATTCTACGCACTCTTCTCGTTCTTCCCCCTGGTACTGGCGATCATAACGGTCGCCGCCTTTGTCCGAGGCTCGGACGCCGACCAGGCGGTGTTGGCCCAGAAGATCGCGCAGGTCATACCGGTAGAGACGGACTACATCGGCGAAAGGGTGGACGACGTCGTCAGCGCGAGAGGCCCCCTCGGTGCGGTCAGCGTACTTGGACTGCTATGGGCGGCCAGCGCGGCGTTCGGCTCCATCCGGAAGGGGATCAACGCCGCCTGGGGCATAAAGAAGACTAGGCCGTTCCTCAGGGAGCGCCTCATAGACTTCACCCTGGTCCTCGGGGCGGGCCTGATGATGGTCGTGGTGCTGTTCATGGTTCCAATATTCGCGCTCCTGAGGGAGCTGACCGACTCGATAGCGCCGGAAGCGGACCTGGCCAGCAATCTGTTCTGGGGCCTGGCAGCCCAATCCATCTCCCCACTGTTGTCATTCCTATCCTTCGTGCTCCTCTACCGGTTCTTGCCAAACACAAAGGTCCAGTTGAGCGATGTCTGGGTTGGAGCCTTCGCAGGCGCCATGGCCTTTGAGGGCGCCAAGTGGGGATTCGTGTGGTACGTGAACACTTTCCCGGTCTACAACGTCGTCTACGGGCCCATCGGCGCCATCATGGCGTTGTTGACCTGGGTGTACGTGTCAGCTATGATTTTACTGTTCGGGGCGCACCTAACTGCCCGATATGCGTCGTTCCCGACGAGAATACGGGAGGAGCGCGGCCTCAAACTCCTCTGGACTGGACTGTCGTGTGTTAGGATTCGGGTCGTGGCTATGCCAGCCGGGTAGGATGAGAAGCCTCCTACGCCTACCGATCATCACCGCGGTTGTTCTCGTAGTACTGGCGGTAGCCTGCGGGGACTCGGACGACCTCGGTCCGCTCCGTGGAGCTGCAGTCGAACCCATCGCGACCACTCCCCCCGCGGCGGCGGCCGTCGATCCGGCCCCCACTACTATTCCGGCTGCTCGTCAGACCGCTCCGGCCGACCTCGGAGCGCTTCCGTCTCGGACTGACCTCGGTACACTCCCTTCCCTTGCCCAGTTAGTCGAGCAGGTCAGTCCGACCGTTACCTCGATCGCCGTCGAATCGACGGCCAGGGGCCTGTTCTTCGACTTCACCGACGAAGGCGCTGGCACTGGAATAGTCGTGCGCCCCGACGGATACATCGTCACCAACCGGCACGTTATCGACGAGGCCGAGAGCATCATGGTCAGCATGTCCAACGGGGACTCGTTTCCGGCGCGCCTGGTTGGGGCTGACAGGCTCACCGACCTGGCCGTGATCAAAATCGACGCCCAGGACCTGAAGGCCGCGACCCTTGGCGACTCGGACCTGCTAAATGTCGGTGACTGGGTGCTAGCGCTGGGGAATGCGCTGGCCCTAAAGGGCGGGCCGACTGTAACGCTGGGCATAGTGAGCGCCCGCGGACGCACGGTGAAGACCGAAAGCGCCGAGGACCTCTACGACATGATCCAGACAGACGCGGCCATCAACGATGGGAACAGTGGTGGACCTCTGGTTAGTCTTAACGGAGAAGTAATCGGCATAAACACCGCCATACTTCGCCAGGCCCAGGGCATAGGGTTCACGGTTAGCTCCAACGTCGCGAAGCCCATCATTGACAGCCTGATCGAGCACGGCCGCGTGGTCCGCCCGCTGATCGGTCTGGAAGGACGAGACGTCACCCCGGCGCTGGCCAGCAGGTACAACCTCAGAGTGAACGAAGGAATCATCGTCACACTCATGACCCGAGACGGACCGGCCTACCGTGGCGGCATTCGGCCCGGAGACATCATTATCAAGCTGGACGAGGCCCCGACGCCCGACATGGCCAAGTTCTTGACCCTGCTGTGGACCTACAAGGTGGGCGACCAGGTTGCGGTCGAGTACATCACCGACGAAGAAACCCGGCTGACAACCGTGGAGCTGATCGAGAGGGTGTCGCAGTAGAGCTTGGCCTTAGCTACGGGCCGGGCTTCTCCCCGACAAGGATAGCGACCGAGCCAAGGGCCCTGCTCCGTCTCGCCACCATCCTCAGTCCCGCGTCCTCCATCATTTCGGCGACCTCTTCGGCGCTGCGGAACTCATCGACGGACTGAGGAAGGTAGGTATAAGCCTCTCTGTCACCGGCCAGCGCCGCGCCCAACCAGGGTGTCACGCGCCGAAAGTACAATGGGAAAAGCGTCTTAAGCGGGGTCCGGCCGGTGAGGCGCACGATCTCTAGGACCGCGAGCCGTCCCCCGGGCCGAAGGACCCTTACCATCTCCCGCATCGCGCCTTCGACGTCCGCGAAGTTGCGGATTCCAAAGCCGACGGTGGTCGCCACGAAGTGACCGTCCGGGAATGGCAGCTCGTGGGCGTCGCCCACGACCAGCGAGACCGGCTGGGAGAGATGGCTTCGCTGGGTCTTCAATCGGGCCCTGGCAAGCATCGCCGGAGTCGAGTCCAGCCCTACTAAATGCGAGAACTTAAGTTGGCGGGCGAGCGAGATGACAAAGTCGCCCGTGCCCGCGGCGACGTCGAGGGCCGGCCCCTCCAGATCTCCGGACACGAGACGCGATGCCGTTGTCCTCCACGCATGGTGGCGGCCTCCGGACATCACGGTGTTCAGCAGGTCGTATCGGCCCGATATGCGGGCGAACATCCGGTTGACGTAGCGGGCCCTCTCCCGTCCGCGAAGGTTTGCCAGAGTACCCTCCCGCTAGCTCCCTTTCAGGACCCTGGTAACGCGCGGTAGCTCTGGGAGAAGGTCGCTCGCCAACATTCCGGAGTCGCCAAGCTCGCGCCGGACTCTTTCGCCGGCCATTCCGTGAAGGAATACCCCAAGGGCGGCGGCGTGCTCCAGCGAGAGGCCTTGAGAAAGCAGCCCAGCGATTACGCCGGCCAGTACGTCGCCTGTGCCTGCCGTGGCCATACCCGGGTTCGCGAACGGGCTCACCATCACCCCCGAACCTGGAGATGCGACTACGGTGTGTGCCCCCTTGAGGACCGTGATCTTGTCCCATCGGGCGGCCGATTCTCTTGCCGCGTCAACCCTGTCTTGCGAGTCCGAGCTGCCCAGAAGCCTGGCCATCTCTCCATGGTGTGGCGTCAGTACGGCGGGGGCTCGGAAGAGCTTCCACCAGGGCTCATTTTCACTCGTGATGAGAGAGAGGACGTTGAGTCCGTCGGCGTCCACCACGGTCGGAGGTAGCGGCCTCTCTGAGTACAGGACCGCCTCGACCAGTCCTCGCGTTTCGGGAGCCCGGCCCAGGCCGCAGCCGATGAGCAGGGCATCGTATCTCGCAAGGCTATCGAGTACGAGTGGCGCCGCATCTTTCGACACGACCCCTGGTCTGGACTCTGGTAGTGGAAGGTACGTGGGCTCCGGCGCGGCGGCGGCGAGCGGCGTTCGCAGGCTCTCAGGCACGGCCAGCGTGACGAGGCCGGCACCGGCACGGTACGCGCCCATCGCCGCCAGGTACGCCGCACCAACGTAGTTCCTTGAGCCGGCGACGATGAGCGTCCGTCCGAAGGTGCCCTTGTGTGCGGCCGACGGTCGGTTGGGAAGCAGGCCGCTTGCCCACGCGGCAGTCATCAGCTCGACGTCGATATCGTCCGCGACCCCGTCAGGCAGCCCGATGTCGGCGATCTCCAGTGCGCCGACATAGTCGGAGCCCGGAAATGAGAGCAGCCCGGTCTTCGGCTACGC
>JAQBTI010000232.1 GCA_027624995.1 Chloroflexota bacterium | reverse complement strand
CCCAGAACAATGCCGGCGACCTTGACGAGATACTTGACCTCGTCGAGCGAGAAGGCATTCCACGGCTCTGCATCTACCACCTGGCCTACGCTGGCCGAGGCCGACAGCTTCTGCCTATGGACCTTGATGACGAGCAGCGGCGAAAGGTAATTGGCAGGGTTTTCGAATACACGCTGGACACTCACCGGAGAGGCAAGGAGGTGGAGGTCCTGACCGTAGACAACCACACCGACGGTGCCTTCCTGGTGATGTGGGCAGAAAAACACGCACCGGACCGGGTTTCCGAGATGCTGCGCCTCCTGGCCCGTAACGGCGGCAATAGCGCGGGCAAGGGCATTGGATGCATTGATGAACGAGGCATCGTCCACCCCGACCAGTTCTGGAGGTGGCGGTCGGTCGGCAATGTCCGAGACCGTCCGTTCAGTACTATCTGGACAGACGACGGTGTCTCCCTACTGCGAGAGCTTCGGGACCGCCATTCGCTTCTGCCTGAGATGTGCACCACATGCCGATTCTTGCCGCACTGCAACGGCAACCTCCGTGCCCGCGCCGACGCTGCTACCGGCGATCCGTGGGGAGAGGACCCTGCCTGTTACCTAACCTCTGAGGAGCGCCTGGGGGCATGACCACCGTAGCGAGAGAAGACCGCTCGCCCACGCTCCAACAACAACATCCGGAGTTGGGGCCTGTGCCAACCTTCTCCGAAGCCCCTATGGTGGTCTTCTGGGAGATGACCAGGGCCTGTGCGCTGAAGTGCCGCCACTGCCGAGCGGTGGCCCAGCCCAAGAGGCATCCGCTCGAACTGAAAACCGAGGAAGGGTTTCGCCTCCTCGACGACCTGTCCTCGTTCACTCCGACCCCCATCGTCATACTTACCGGCGGGGACCCCTTCATGAGGCGCGACGTCTTCGACTTGCTGGCCTACGGCATGGGCCTGGGGCTCAGGATGTCCCTCTCGCCCAGCGTGACAAGCCTCGTGACTGAAGAGGCACTGAGGAAGCTGAAGGAGCTAGGGCTCTCGCGTCTCTCGTTCAGTCTCGATGGCGCGAGCGCCGAGGCCCATGACGCCTTCAGAGGGATCGCCGGCTCGTTTGACCAGACGGTGGCCCGTATGCGTGACGCGCTCGACGCAGGACTGGCCCTCCAGGTCAACACAGTGGTCAGCCGGCACAGCCATCGGGACCTTGCACGGATTGCTGATCTACTTGCGGGCTTTCCCCGTATGGTCCTGTGGGACGTATTTTTCTTGGTGCCAACGGGCCGAGGCGAACAGGACGACGTCATATCGGCCGGGGACCACGAGAGTGTGTTTCAGTGGTTGCACGGTCTCGGCTCTTCGGTGCCGTTTGGGATCAAGACGACGCTCGGCCAGCACTATCGGCGAGTCGCGCTGCAAAACGCGATGCGAGACGGCACGGAGCTGGGCGAGGTCTGGTCGAAGACCGCTCGGACCGCGACCAACGACGGCAAGGGCGTCTGTTTTGTATCTCATGTCGGCGACATCTACCCCAGCGGCTTCCTGCCTGTTCGCTGCGGGACGGTTCGCCGATCTTCCGTTGTAGAGGTATACCAGTCGGACCCGGTGTTCCAGGCACTCCGCGACCCCGAAATGCTCAAGGGCAAGTGTGGCAGGTGTCCATTCCGCTCGATCTGCGGGGGCTGTAGGGCAAGATCTTACGCCTGCACCGGCGACTACCTCGCGCCGGAGCCCTTCTGCGTCTTCGAGCCTGACTAGGACCCGGTCGGAATCGGTTCAAGTTGCGTCGACAGGCTGAGGCGGGGCTACCAGACTTCGCTGCCATCCCTACAACCCCGAGCCATGGCTCGTCTCCCATTTCTGCGGCGACGAGCAGGCCAAACTTGAGAGCAAATGCTCCAAAGGGGCCCCCGGCCATTCTGTCCAGTTGCTGTGTGAGGAAAGCCAGACGTTTGGCTACAGCACCCGGCATTCCGGGCAGCGACGGACCAAGAGCTGGGAGGTCGGACCGTCTCCCAAGATAGAGGTGATGCGCTCCATCATCGCGGTCGTCGCGAAAACACTGCCGCATCGTTCACACCTGAGCTCGTCTCCCTGAAATACGACGTGAGAACCCTGACGCAACCGATGGAGATCGACGGCACGAGACAGGGAGATCGCTCCTTCGGACCTTTCAGGGCAAACGGACTCGCACTGGCCACAGGCCGTGCACATGGAGGCATCAAACAGCAGCGTCGCCTGGCCCTGCCGCCCCTCGAACGAAAGAGCGTCGGTCGGGCACGCGCCCGCGCAGGTCCCACAACCGGTGCACGCACGATCGTCAATGTCCACCAGACCTACCGGAGACTCGAGGTGGTCCAGCGTCAGGTCCTCCACGCCGTAGTGGTCGACGAGCCGCTTAATCGCGACGGATGAGATGCCCCGTCCGAAAAGCCTCAGCGGTCCATCGGGCGTCTCCATCCCTGACCGGCGAGGTGGGATAGGCTTTGGCGCACCTTGGTCAGGGTCTGTGAGGCACACCCTTTCAGACGCTGAGGCGTCACCTAGAGACTGCAGAAGCTCCTGACAAAAATCCACCCGTCCACGGAGAGTCTCGTAGGCCTTTGACGGGCACGCGTCGGCACAACCGGACACCTCCACCGAATCAACGCCGTATGCCAATGCAGTGAGGATGGCGCCGGTGGATACCATGGAAACGCACGGTACGGTAACCGAAAGCCACCCGTTGGGCGTCGCCCTCGGAGCGTTCCTACAGACGAATGCCAGGGGGAGGGCACCCAGGTCACTCCGCGCTTCCAGAATGTCTGACACCTGGGCCTCGAGCTCGTCCGGCGACCACCCTGGGAACTCAACCGCCCGCTGGGGGCACACGGACACACAGGCGCCACAGCCGACGCATTCCTCCCTGCTCACCGATATCGCATCGGCGTCCTTCTTGAGGGCGCCGTGGGGGCACGCACCCACACACTGATCGCAGCCTTCGGCTGCCGTGCAGAGCCCGACGTCGATCGTGGGAGTCGTGACGTAGGAAACGGGAGGCAGGGTAAAGAGGGCTCGACGACTGAGACGCTGGCCGCTCCGGGACCAGACCGCCTTGGTGTTCTCGGGAAGAGACCCAGGGAACGCCATCGCACGGGCCACCGCGGCACTCAGTACTACTCCTGCACGGGAGACGGCTGCGCCTATCGGCTCATCTCCCCCGAAGCATCCCGAAAGGTAAACAGGGCCTACTACCGGCCATCGACCGACACAGTACACCTACCGCCTCGCGCGGCCTTCGACAGCGCCAGCGAGTTTTACTCTACGACCTTCCACGAGCTGGGGCACAGCACGGGCCACAAGTCCAGACTGGACAGGCACGGTATGGAGACCGGAATAGCGCCCTTCGGCAGCCCGACCTACAGCCGGGAAGAGCTGGTAGCGGAGTTTACGTCGGCTTTCCTGTGCAATCGGTCCGGCATCGACAACACCATCGAGAACAGCACGGCCTACATTCAGGGCTGGGCTAGGGCCATCAACAAGGACAAGCGGCTCGTGGTGACAGCGGCCAGCCAGGGACAGAAGGCGGCGGACTACATCCTGGGCCAGCGGGCGCAGGTCGGCTAGCAACACTTGAACCGGGGCAGGGCGGACGCCCTGCCCCGATCCCACAGGAGAGAGAGACCATGAGAGTGACGACGGTATCCGCCAGCGTGCGTTTCAGCAAGGCGTTGCGTGATGGGCAGCACAAGACCTTTCAGAGCTGTCCGCCGAAGCCGCGCTGACGCCGCAAGAGGCGTGGCGGGAAGCACAGGCCAGCCTCTACGACGACCTGGGCCAGCAGCTAAAGGCCCTTTGGGCCACAAAGGCCAACGGACAGGCTGCGATCACAAACGGCAACGGCAGAACCCAAACGCCGCCGGAGCACCACTGCCGGGAGCACGGCGTGGCATTCCAGCGGTATGAGAAGGGGAGCCAGGTCTGGTACGCCCATAAGAACGGCAGCAAGTGGTGCAGGGAATCGAAGCAATAGGCCCGGCACCCGTTGTCTCGTCTACGGTGCGCGTCTTATACGCGGCGACGCGCGCCGTAGCCAGAATCGAAGGTTGACTCTATCTGGTGAGATAGCAGCGAAAAATGCCCTCGGTAGTAACGGGGCACTTATACATACGGAACGGGGAGAGCGTTACGACCCACCCCCCTCCCTCGGGTCAATTGCCGACATTTTGCCGACCAAAAGGCCGACAAGGGGCGCGAAAATCCGGCATAGTGAATTGACACCGCACCGCCTGACTACTACGATTAGGTAGGGATCGGGAAGGGAGATGAAGGCCCAACACCCTCATTGCTGAATCTCCTCCTCGGCACCAGAACTTCCCTCCGGGCGACGTAGCCAAGTGGTCTAAGGCGGGGGTCTGCAAAACCCCTATTCGGCGGTTCGAATCCGCCC
>JAQBTI010000231.1 GCA_027624995.1 Chloroflexota bacterium | reverse complement strand
CGGTGAGCAGGGTCCCGTTCGAGGAGAGGACCGCCTGGACTCCTTTCGCGTTGGCGTGCGCCATCAGCTCAAAAATGTCCTCACGCACCAGGGGCTCGCCACCCGAAAATAGGATGACCGGCACACCGAATTCGGCCAGGTCATCTATTACGGCCAATGCCTCATCCGTCACCAGCTCGCCGACCGCCGCGTGGTCGGTCGAGGCGGTGTAGCAGTGGGTGCAAAGAAGGTTGCAGCGCCTGGTGACGTTCCAGACGACGATCGGTCTGTGATGGGCGGAGGGTGCCGGTATGTGGGACGGGGCGGTCGTTCGCTCCCCGTAGCGAACCGCGTCTCCCGGAGTGGCCGTTCCACAGAGCAGCCTCGTCACGTTCAGCATGGCGTCTCCTACTGCTGGGTGTTCCCTCGGTCAGGATCAGCGAAACAGAGCGGTGTTACACATGCGTTACACGTCGATTAGGAAACGCGGGGCGGCTCGGCAGGCAAGTAGCGAAACCGCGTGTAACGCGCATGTAACACCCATCTGGTCTCATCTCTGAAATCGCCCGTGAACAGGAGTGTTGATGTCTGGAAGCGATGGTCTTGGCCACCCCATCGATGTGATGTATCTGATCCACAAGGCCTTGCGGTCCGATGCGTCGAGGGTGGTGGCGGTGGCCGAGAGCCTGGAGGCGGGCGATAGCCTCCAGAGCTTCAAGCTGGCCTTCAACACGTGGGCGACGGCTCTCATATACCACGCCGAACAGGAGGACCGGCACATCGCGGAAAAGGTGAAGACGCAGATCGCCGCCCTGGAAGAGGACCTGCACCAGGAGCTGGTGGAGTCTATCCAGGACGTACTAAACATGCTGAACGACGAAATCGGCAAGACCAGTGTGATCGCTCGAACGAAGAACCACCTTCATAGGCAAGTAGTTGCGCTGAGTGTCGCCCAGGAGGACCACCTGGAGACCGAGGAATCTCTGGTCCTGCCCGTCGTTCGCCGGCAGATGAGTGAGCGTCAGCAGCTGGAATTGGCTCGAGACCTCCTCCTGGACAGGGAGGCCGACGATCCGAGATGGGGGATGGACTGGGTGGTCCGCGATCTTGAACCCAGTGAGCGCGAGTCGCTGGCCCGGATGGAACAGCGCTTCGAGCAACTGCCGACTCCCGCTGCTTAGTTTACGACTCGGGCCCTCCGATCAGATATCAGGCCAAGGAGATGGAGATGGCTGAAGAGATTACCAGGCTAGACAGTCCGATCGACATGATGCTCCTGATGCACAAGGCATTTGTGGCGTTGTCGGAGCGGACCGAGGCACTGGCCGCCCAAGCTCAGCAAGGTGGTGACCTCGACGCCTTTACGGAGGCCTTCGGTTTCTGGGGAAAGCAGCTCCTGTACCACGCTACGGCCGAAGACAAGTACATGACGGGCCCTTTCACCGACTCCCAGCCGGCCCGGGATAACGAGACGGAGCACGTGGAGCTGGCCAGACAGGCAACGGACCTGGTCGGGTTCTTGGAAAAAGGCGATTCGGCCGGCCTGAAGGAGAGCGTGAGGGCCGCCATGTTCGCTCTTGAAGAGGAGCAGCACAAAGAGGTTGTCGAAAAACTCGAGGCCGTGGAAGAGGTCCTGGCCGAGGAGATGGGGCACGACCGGATCGTCGCCCGGACCAGGCGGCACCTCTACAGCCGGGTCATGGCTCTGCGCGTCACCGAATACGATCACTTCGAGAACGAGGAGGCCTTCGTCGTCTCCCTTGTGCGGGACGAGATGACCGAGCAGCAGCAGCTGGAGGTGGCCAGGCATCTTCTCATTGAAGATGAGGCCGAGGACCCACGCTGGATAATCGACTGGGTCGCCAGCGAGCTAAGCCCTGGAGAAGAGAGACTCTTGGCCGACCTGGAGGCGCGGTTCCAACCTGTGGCCTGAGGTGAACCCTTCCGTACGCTTTCACGACGACTCAAACGGACCAACGGAGATAAAGACAGTACCGCCCATCGCGTTACCAGGAGAGCTAAATGGCAGATAAATCACTCAGCCGCAGAAAGTTCCTGAAGGGCACGGCCGGCGCGGTTGCCGGAGTCGCCGCTCTGAGTGGGCTGAGGTCTCTTCAGGAAGAACCCGTGCTGGCATCACGGGCCCTGGTCCCTCTGCAGTCGGGAAATCCGCTCGATATCTATCCGAACCGTGATTGGGAGCAGGTCTACCGCGACCAGTACTCCTACGACGACTCCTTCACCTGGGTCTGCTCTCCAAACGACACCCACGCCTGCCGTATGAGGGCATTTACAAGGAACGGGATTGTACTGCGCTCCGAGCAGAACTACGACTCCGGCAACCTGACTGACTTGTACGGCAACCAGGCTACGGCGGCGTGGAACCCTCGAGGCTGCGGCAAGGGGTACACCATGCACCGGCGGGTCTACGGCCCCTATCGACTGAAGTACCCGTTGATCCGGGCCGGGTGGAAGCAGTGGGCCGACGACGGATTCCCTTCTCTATCGGACGACCCGGGGCTTCGCGACACGTACAAGTTCAACTCCAGGGGCACGGACAGACTCGTCAAGGCCTCCTGGGATGAGGTCTACGACTACATGGCCCGCGCCATCATGGCGACGTCAGAGACGTACAACGGCCCAGCAGGGAGAGCGCGCCTAGAGGCAGACGGCTACCAACCGGAGATGATCGACGAGACCCGCGGGGCTGGCACCCGAACGATGAAGTTCAGGGGCGGCATGGGCCTCCTCGGCGTCATCGGCAAGTACGGCATGTACCGCTTCAACAACATGATGGCCCTCCTGGACACCCATACCCGAGGCGTGGGCCCGGACGAGGCGCTGGCGGGCCGGAACTGGGCCAACTATACCTGGCACGGTGACCAGGCGCCCGGCCACCCGTACGTCCACGGGCTCCAGGCATCCGACTGCGACATGAACGATCTGCGCAGCACCAAGCTGCACATTCAGGTCGGCAAGAACCTGGTCGAAAACAAGATGCCGGAGAGCCACTTCTTCAACGAGACCATCGAGCGCGGTGCGAAGATCGTGGTGATCTCGCCGGAGTACAGCCCGCCCGCGACCAAGGCCGACTACTGGCTATCCGTCAGGCCGGGGCTGTCGGACACCGCGATCTTCCTTGCGGTCTCCAGGATCATCATGGACCGCAAATGGTACGACGAGACCTTCGTTAAGCAGTTCACCGACCTGCCGCTGCTGGTGCGTACGGACACTCTCCAGCGCCTGAAGGCGAACGAGGTGTTTCCAGACCACAAGCTGGGCCTGGACAAGAGCGGTCCCAGCTTCACGGTCCAGGGGATGAAGCAGGAGCAGTACGAGAAGCTGGGAGACTACGTGGTCTGGGACAAGGCCTCCGGAGGCCTAAAGGCCATCACCAGGGATGAAGTCGGCGAGAAGATGGAGCAGAGCGGAACCGACACTGACCGGGACCGTGAAGGTGGATGGGTCCGATGTTGAGGTGATGACCCTGTGGGAGATGTACAAGGTCAATCTTCGAGATTACGACGCTCAGGCTGCCTCGGACATCTCCGGCGCTCCGGTGGAGCTCATTGAGCGGCTCGCGGAAGATATCGCCACAATAAAACCCGTCGCCATCCATGTCGGCGAGGGGATCAACCACTGGTTCCACGCCACCCTTCACAACCGCGCCACGTACCTGCCGCTGATGTTGACGGGGAACATCGGGAAGCCCGGCGCGGGCTGCCACACATGGGCTGGTAACTACAAAGCCGCCCTGTTCCAGGCGTCGGAGTGGTCAGGTCCGGGCTTCAAGGGCTGGGTGGCCGAGGACCCGTTCAATCCCGATCTGGACGACTCGACAAACGGCAGTGACATCCGCGTCCACGGCTATGGGAAGGACGAGGATCCCGCGTATTGGGACCATGGAGCCCAGGCGCTGATCGTCGAGACTCCCAAGTACGGTCGAAAGAATTTCACCGGCGACTCGCACATGCCGACGCCGACCAAGCTCTTATGGTTCAACAACGTGAACATCATCAACAACGCCAAGTGGGCTTACGGGCTGATCAAGCATGTCAATCCGAAGATCGACATGATAGTCAACCAGGACATCGAGATGACGGCGACGGCTGAGTACTCCGACATCAGCCTGCCTGCCAACTCATGGATGGAATTCCAGAATCTGGAGATTACGGCCTCATGCTCTAATCCCTTCCTCCAAATATGGGGCAAGACGCCTCTGAAGCCGGTGCACGACACCAAGGACGACGTGGTAATCATCGCCGAGGTGGCCAAACGGCTCGGGGAGGTCCTGGGAGACCGGCGCTTCGAGGACTACTGGAAGTTCGCGCTGGAAGGCCGGCCGGAGGTCTACATTCAGCGGCTTCTCGACAGCTCCACGACGACAAAGGGCTACACGGTGGAAGACATCATGGCCGGCAAGTACGGGG
>JAQBTI010000230.1 GCA_027624995.1 Chloroflexota bacterium | reverse complement strand
CCCCCCGATGGTCTTGCCTGCGGCCGTGGAGCCTCAAGAGGCCGAGGCGGTCGGCGAAGAGCCGGAGGCTGTCCTGGAAGAGGTAGAGCCCGAAGCGGTCGTCGAGTCTGAGCCCGAAGCAGGGGTTGAGCCTGAAGCCAAGGCTGAGCCTGAGTCCGAGGAAGAGGATAAGAGTTGATCCAGATCTACACCCGTCTGAAGGTCGCGGACAATTCAGGCGCACGGACCATCAGTTGTATCGGTGTGCCCGGGGGCAGCGGTAAAAGGTATGCTTCTCTAGGTGACATCATCGTGGCGTCCGTTAAAGCAGCCGCTCCTGGGGGGGCGGTGTCCAAGGGGGAAGTCGTGAAGGCCGTGGTGGTCCGAATTGCCAAGTCGAGCCGTCGGCCGGATGGGTCGCACATCAAGTTCGACGACAATGCCGCGGTGTTAATCAACGATGACAAACTGCCACGAGGGACGAGAATATTCGGCCCCGTAGCGCGAGAACTGCGCGAGAAGAACTTCATGAGGATCGTTTCTCTCGCTCCGGAGGTGCTGTAGTGCGTCTCCGGAACAATGACAATGTCCTGGTAATCAAGGGCCGGGACCGTGGGAAACAGGGCCGGATCCAACGGGTGGTCCGCAAGGACGGGAGAGTCCTGGTCGAGGGTGTGAACATGGTGAAGCGCCACTCTAAGCCCACGGCGAATGTTAGACAGGGAGGCATAATCCAGAAGGAGTTGCCGATCCAAGTATCGAATGTAATGCTGGTGTGTACTCATTGCAACCAGCCTGTGCGGATCTCGTTCAAGGTACTGGCGGACGGCACCAAAGCCCGGACATGCCAGCGATGCGAAGAAGTCATAGAGTAGCCACCGAGGATATCGTAGATTGACGACCGAGGATAAGGACATAACGGCTTCCGAGGAAGCTCCTTCGACTCCCGCAGCTAAGAAGCCGACGCGTAAGCGTCCGACTAAAGCCAGCGAGAAGGCTACGGCCAAGGACAAGCCCTCTGAGCCTAAGGCTGCTCCTAAGCGTCGAAGCCGCAAGGCGGCCGAGCCGGAGCCTGTGGCTGCGACCGTGATGCCGGTCCAGGCTATTCCGCGGCTGCTGGAACGGCAAAGAACCGACGTGGCTTCCACGCTGGTGACTGAGTTCGGTTATACAACTCCGATGCAGGTGCCGCGGGTTGAAAAAGTCGTGCTCAATATCGGGTTGGGCGAGGCTCTGGAGAACGCCAAGGCGCTGGAGAATGCGACGAACGACCTGACCCAGATTACGGGACAACGTCCAGTCACGACCAGGGCGAGACGCTCGATAGCGGCTTTCAAGATTCGGGAAGGAATGCCGATCGGGGTGTCGGTCACTCTACGAGGCAGGCGGATGCATGAGTTCTTGGACCGTCTGATGAATGCTTCACTGCCGAGGATCAGGGACTTTCGGGGGGTGTCGCCCAACTCGTTCGATGGGCGCGGGAATTTCTCGCTTGGACTCACAGAGCAGACAATTTTTCCTGAGATCGATTACAACAACATAGACAGGTTACGTGGTCTTCAGATTGTGGTAGTTACGACGGCGCGGACGGACCAAGAAGGTCTGAGGCTACTTGAGTTGCTGGGAATGCCCTTCACTCGTTCTGAGACAGAGGCGGTAGCCTAGCGATCTCTGCCGCGGATACACGCGATAGAAGTCAGTGGGGAGTGGAAAAGTTTGGCCAAAACATCCAAAATCGCGCGGTGGAAGAAGCCTCAGCGGTTCCAGGTGAGGCAGATCAATCGGTGTGAGAAGTGCGGTCGGCCGAGGGCGTACATTAGGCACTTCGGTCTTTGTCGTATATGTTTTAGAGAGATGGCCCTAAGCGGGCTGCTTCCGGGAGTCCGGAAGGCGAGCTGGTGAAGGTCGAGGGACGAATATGTCGGTAACAGACCCGATTGCGGATATGCTGGCGCGGATACGGAATGCGACCATGTCGCGTCACGAGATCGTACAGATGCCGGCCTCCAAACTAAAGGTGGAGATGGTACGTATCCTCAAAGAAGAGGGCTTCATTGAGGACTACGAGACGGTGAAGGACGACGCAGGTCACGACGCCTTGAGGATCCGTCTTCACTATAGGAGCAAGGATGAGCCGGGAATAATGGGCCTTAAGAGGGTGAGCAAGCCCGGCCTGAGGATTCATGTCGGGAAGGGCGAGATACCCCGGTACTACGGAGGGCTCGGAGTGTCGATCCTGTCCACGTCCAGGGGCGTCATGACAGGCCGGCAGGCCTGGAAGACGGGCATCGGGGGCGAACTACTGTGTTACGTGTGGTAGGTAGGGACTATGTCTAGGATAGGTAATCAACCGATCCCAATACCGGACAAGGTGAAGGTCACTGTAGACGGGAGCCTCGTGTCCGTAGTAGGGCCGCGTGGGAGCCTCGAACGGCGTTTCCACGATGCGATGGCAATTAGCCAGGTCAACGGGTCTGTCGTCGTCGAAAGGCCTTCCGATGAGCGCCAGCACAGAGAGCTCCACGGACTGAGCAGGAGCCTGCTGGTGAACATGGTCGCCGGCGTAAACGATGGGTTTGTCAAGATTCTGGACCTGGTCGGCGTCGGATACCGCGTGCAGCAGAACGGAAAAGGGGTGAGCCTGAGCGTGATGTACAGCCATCCGGTTGAGATTGAGCCACTTGATGGCATCGAACTGGAAGTCGAAGGGAACAATCGAATCCGAGTTCGCGGGATAGATAAGCAGGCAGTCGGTCAGATGGCGGCGCAGATCCGGTCCGTGAGGCCGGCAAACGTATATACTGGCAAGGGCATACGATATGGGAACGAAGACGTGCGTTTGAAGCCCGGCAAGAGCGCCAGAAGGGCTGAGTGACGATGGCTAGGGTACGCACTCGCAGCGGCAAGAGGCTAATTCGCCACGCCAGAGTGAGGCGGAAGGTCGCAGGCACCACCGCAAGACCAAGGTTGGCGGTCTTCAGGAGCCTGGGCCACGTCTATGCTCAAGTCATCGATGACTCCAAGGGGGAGACTCTGGTGGCGGGGTCGAGCATCGAAGGCGAGGTCAGGGCCAAGAAGTCAGGGCAGTCGAAAACGGAGGTTGCCAAATTGGTCGGGGTGTTGGTCGGCAGCAGGGCCAAGAAGGCCGGAATATCGACTGTTGTGTTCGACAGAGGCGGCTATAAGTATCACGGACGCGTGCAGGCTTTGGCGGACGGGGCCCGTGAGGGAGGGCTGGTTTTCTAAGTGTCGATGTATCGAGACTCCAGAGATCGCAGAGACTCCAGAGATCGCCGAGATTCATTCATGGAGGACGGCGAGCTGCCGCTGACGGAGCGCGTCGTAAGCATCTCCCGTGTGTCGAAAGTTGTGAAGGGTGGCCGGCACCTTAGCTTCAATGCGCTTGTGGTCGTTGGAGATGAGCAGAGCCGGGTGGGAATTGGGATGGGTAAGGCGGATGCGGTTCCGGATGCAGTCAGAAAGGGAGGCGCGGCCGCCAGGAGGAATCTGATAACGGTGCCCCTCAAAGGGAGCACGATTCCCCACGATGTGTTGTCCAAGTTCGGCGGATCGTCGGTGATGCTCAAGCCGGCTACGCCAGGGACGGGCGTCATTGCGGGAAGTTCCGTGCGTGCGGTCGTTGAGCTCGCCGGAGTGAAGGATATCCTGACCAAGGTGCGTCGGAGCAGCAATCCCGTCAATGTAGTCAAGGCGGCTTTCGCAGGACTGGCAGAACTCAGAGACGTAGAGGTGGAGTTCGCCAAGAGGAAGAAAGTGGCCGAGATGTCGGCGGCCAGGGACCAGGCGTCAAAGCGCAGTTCCTAGCAGTCTGCACTCCAAGAATATCTGAAACACGGATTCTGATCAGCAAATGCCGAAAATATCCATAACGTGGACCAAGAGCGGGATCGGACACGTCCGAGCGCAACGAAGGACTATCGAGAGCCTTGGGCTTAGGCGTCTGCATCAGACAGTTGTCCATGAGGACACTCCTTCCATCAGGGGAATGGTCAGGAAGGTCCAACACCTGGTGACCTTGTCGGAAGACTCGACCAAGGAATAGGAAGTAAGGGGCGAAGTGCAGCAACATGATTTTAGGCCGCCCAAGGGCGCCAGGAAGTCCCGTAAGAGGGTCGGACGCGGCAATGGCAGCGGTCTCGGAACATACTCCGGTAAGGGACTGAAGGGCCAGAAGGCGCGAAGTGGTGGCGGTGTCCGCCTGGGATTCCAGGGGGGAGGGCTGGCGCTCATCAAGTCACTTCCCAAGATGCGCGGGTTCACGAGGGCGTCGCGCACTGTATACAGCGTGGTGAACCTCGACCGTCTGGCGGAGTTGCCGCCCGATAGCGTCGTCACCCCCGAATCGCTGGCGAAAGCGGGGCTGGTGAAGGTGATCGGTAGGCCCGTCAAGATACTCGGTCGAGGAGAGCTCGACG
>JAQBTI010000229.1 GCA_027624995.1 Chloroflexota bacterium | reverse complement strand
ATGGCAATGAAGTAGTCGCCGCTTGAGATGAGTCTATCAAGGCGTGACCAAACACACTCTCCGCACTGCCCGTCTGGCCCCCAAGTACCCGTGCGCTGGCTCTGAGCTGCGATGTGTGCAGTCTAGCCAAGCGCAATTGGCGCCACAATCACCGGGCCCAGCCTATATTCGCTCAAGTCGCTCTCGCTACGGTGCTTCGTCATCCGTAGGTCGGTCGTAGTGGTCCTCGAAGCGCACGATGTCGTCCTCTCCGAGGTACTCACCTGACTGCACCTCAATCATCTCGAGCCGGTCGTCTCCAGGATTCTCGAGCCGGTGCCTGACACCAACGGGAACATATGTGGATTCGTTCTCGGCCAGCAGGAACTCCTCGTCTCCTCTGGTGACCTTGGCTGTCCCGTTTACGACGACCCAATGCTCCACTCTCTGGTTGTGCATCTGAAGGGAGAGCGCGGCTCCAGGGTTCACAGTGAGCCGCTTCACCTGAAACCCAGGGCCGCGGTCTACGATCTCGTAACTGCCCCACGGTCGATGAACTTTGCGATGGTTTTCCTGTTCAGGACGCGCGTCCGCCTTGAGCCCCATCACCAGTTCCTTGACTTCCTGGACGCTGTCCTTGCTGGCTACCAGCACGGCGTCAGCGGTTTCGACGACGATCATATTGTCGAGGCCCACGGCCGCCAACAGCCGGTGATTTCCGATCAACAGCGAGTTCTTGGTCGACTCCGCTCGGACATCGCCCACGAGGACGTTGCCCTCGGCATTTCGTCGGCCGTCTTCCCACAAAGCGGACCAGGCTCCCACGTCGGACCAGCCAGCGTCCAGTGGGATCACCGCGCATTGCCCCGATCCTGATGATTGGCCGTCGGCCGCAACGTTCTCCACGACCGCGTAGTCGATGGAGTCGGCAGGGCATCTGGCAAACTCGTCCTCACCGGGGCGGAGGAAACTGCCATCCCGACGGCTTTGACCGTGGGCTTCGCGGCAGGCCGCGGCGATGTCGGGGCGATATGTCTCGATCAGATGGAGCCAGACTGAAGCCTTCAGTAGAAAGATCCCGCCGTTCCACAGGTAGCGACCGGATCCCACCATATCTTTGGCGTCGCCGGCGTCAGGCTTCTCGACGAAAGCCGATACGAGGAACGGGCCAGCGTCGCCGGCGTCGGAATCCAGTGGAAGGCCTTTCCTTATGTAGCCATATCCCGTCTTCGGCGAGTCGGGTACGACACCAAAGGTCACCAAGCTGCCCTCGGCCGCCAGCCGGACTCCCATGCGGACGGCGGCCTGAAAAGCGGGCACATCCTTTAAGACGTGGTCTGCCGGTAATACAAGCATGATGGGGTCCTCACGTTCGCCTCCGTCGTTGGCGAGTTCGAGAGCTGCCAAGGTCAGGGCCGGGGCAGTGTTGCGGCTAACCGGCTCCAGGATGATGGACGGCGGTGGATATCCGATCTCTTTGGTCTGCTCCAAAACCAGGAAACGGTGTTCCTCGTTGCATACCACGATGGGTGGAGAGACATCATCGACGCCCTCGAGCCTCAAGATAGTCTCCTGGAACAACGAGCGGTCGCCCGTCAGGCTGAGAAACGGCTTTGGGAAATTCTCCCTCGATAGCGGCCAGAGCCGGGAACCGGAGCCACCAGCGAGAATTACCGGTTGGACAGGTATCGCCTGAGATGAAGGGTGGATGTCGAAGTGTCCTTGGGCGACTGTCGAAGACGGTCGCCGTGTGGATTGTCGAGATGGCGAAGGAAATGGCGACCGTTTCCATAGTACACGGCAGGAACGAGGGCGGTCAACGTGACTTCTTTGCCCATGACCCCGGCTACGACAAGGTCCGTATGGTACAATCCGCAATGGAGAGAGACCGGCAGAGCCAACCACGGCTTGGCCCGGTGTTTGGCCACATCTTCTGGCTGGCCTGATCACTTGAGCATTCTGGTAACCGGCTGTGCGGGGTTCATCGGTTCCAACGTATCCCGACTCCTGCTGGAGGCGGGCCATGTCGTTCTCGGCCTCGACAATCTGAACGACGCGTATAGCGTCCGCCTAAAGCGTTGGCGCCTGAGCCGGCTGGAGAGCCAGCCGGGCTTCAGTTTCCATGAGATTGACATCTCAGACTACAGGGCCACGCGACCTGTCTTTAAGCCCGCCGGATCAAGCGCCGGGGACGGTGTTTCGGCCGTAATCAACCTAGGAGCGCGTGCCGGCGTCCGATACAGCGTCGAAAACCCTTGGGCCTACTACGAGGCCAATACGCTGGGCACCCTGAATCTACTTGAACTCTGCCGTGAATTCGGGGTCAGAAAGTTCGTGCTGGCCTCGACCTCGACCGTATACGGTGCTCAGCCTCCCGGCCCGTTCAAGGAGGATGCGCACTCCAGCCGTCCGCTTACGCCCTATGCGGCCTCGAAGAAAGCGGCCGAGACCTTGCTGTACTCGTTTCACCATCTGCATGGGCTGGATGCGACCGTGCTCCGGTATTTCACCGTCTATGGGCCGGCCGGACGGCCGGACATGAGCATCTTCAGGTTCGTTCGTGGGATCACGGAAAGGGAGCCGATTACTGTGTTCGGCGACGGTACGCAACAGCGAGACTTTACATATGTGGACGACGTAGCGCGTGGCACCGTTCTGGCCGTCAGACCCCTCGGCTACGAGACGATCAACATCGGCAATGACCGCCCGATCGTGCTGAATGACGTCATCGCAATGATCGAGCGCTCGGTAGGCGAGGAGGCTCGAATCGAGTACAAGGAGATGCATGCCGCGGACGCGATGTTCAATTGGGCCGACGTAAGCTCCGCGGGTAAGCTCCTCGATTGGAGTCCCACGGTTGGCATTGAAGACGGAGTCCAACGAACTGTAAACTGGTACAAGGAGAATCGGGATTGGGCCAAATACCTGGTGTAGCGTGCCGTGCAACCGAGGGGAGACGTCCGTGAGGGTGTTGGTGACGGGCGGCGCCGGATTCATCGGGTCCCACGTGGTAGATGCACTGCTCCATGAGGGACATGAGGTCACAGTCGTCGATGACCTGTCGACGGGGCGCCGAGATCACCTGAATCCGGCAGCCCGATTCTACCAAGCCTCCGTCACCGACTTCGACGGACTGGCGAAGGTATTCGCCAACGAGCGTCCGGAGTTCGTGAGCCATCACGCGGCGCAAAAGAGCGTCAGGGACTCGATGGCTAATCCGTCCTTCGACGCCCTTGTCAACGTCGTGGGTTCGGTGAACGTGTTCGAGTTGTCGATGAGGCACGGGTGCGAACGTGTAGTCTTCGCGTCCACGTCCGCCGTATACTCGGAGCCCGTTGACCTCCCCATGAACGAGTCCCATCCGGCACGCGCCCAGTCAGGTTACGGAACGTCGAAGTTGGCTGCTGAAGGTTATCTGCGATTCTACGGTGACGTATACGGGACTCGGCACGTCGTGTTCCGTTACGGGAACATCTACGGGCCGAGACAGGACCCGAAAGGGGAGGCGGGGGTTGTGGCGATATTCGCGAAACAGAAACTAGAGGGCCAGCATCCGACCATCTATGGCGACGGAGCGAAGACAAGAGACTATGTCTTCGTTTCGGACGTCGTAAGCGCGAATCTCGCAGCGATGGAGTCCGTCAACCTTAGCGAGGTGATGAATCTAGGGCGCGGAATTCAGGTCACCGATTATGAGATATTCAACCTTGTCCGTCGGGCAGTTGGGTCTGATATTCAGCCGGTCTATGCGGACAAGCGACCGGGCGAGGCAGACCGGATCAGCCTGGATGCTGCCAGGGCCGCCGAGGTACTCAAATGGAGGCCGACGGTAGCGCCCGAGGAGGGTATCCAGCGAACGGTCGACTACTTCAAAGATGCGATGGCTCCATGAGGGCGGCCTACGGCGGTCCACAGACGGATCCCTCCTGTTTTGCTTTGAGATGCAGGCAACAGACACAAAAACCTACCTAGACCGGGTACTGCTCATTGTCGTTAGGACCGGGATCTATCTGGTCCTTGTGATGCCCCTTGTCGTAACTCGGGATACCTTCTTTCCCTTCATCGTCGGGAAAGCCCTGTATTCCAGGTCCTTGATAGAGATTGTGCTCGGCGTTTGGATCCTCCTTGCGGTGCGAAACGCGTCGTACCGACCGGTGCGGTCGTGGCTTCTGATCGCGTTCGCAATCTACCTTGGCGTCTCGGTGCTGGCCAGCTTCACCGGCGTCAGCCTCCAGCGCAGCCTATGGTCGACCTACGAACGCATGCAAGGCGTGTTCGACCTCGCACACTGGGTTGCGTTCACAATAGTCCTGACGTCGGTGTTCAGGACTTCCCGAGACTGGCTCTACCTGCTCAACTTCAACCTGCTAGTGAGCCTGGTGATGGGAGGTTACGTCAATAGGTGTGTAAACGACATCAGGCGGCGACCTCCTCAACGATAGCCTCGATGGCC
>JAQBTI010000004.1 GCA_027624995.1 Chloroflexota bacterium | reverse complement strand
CTTCGCGACTCGCTGGACGAGTCCCTACATCAGCGTCTTACGGAACTTCTTGGGTCCGAGTCGTTTTCAGGTGATCTGAGGGATGGTGAGGTGGCGTTAGACCAGTGTCTGCGTCGCCTGGAGCAGCGACACGTAAAAGAATTCCAAGGGAGTCTGCTGGCCTCCGACCAGGCCGGTAAACCACCACCGCGAGAGCTTCAGAAGGCAATCGGGGAGGCGAACTCCAGATTGCGGCAAGCAGACCACCACCGCGAGAGCACCAGACGCCGATCGACGAAGTGAACTCCGGATTGAAAAAGCTATCCTCGAAGAGAGTCCTGTAAAGGGGGGAGCCGTTGCTTGACGATGGCGTAGAGAGCATCATTCCCGGCGCCGACGGAGACGAATCGGACACCACTCTGCTGGGCTTGGTGCGGCGGAACACCGCAGCCGACCTGATCGGTCTGAGCAAAAACCGTGAAGACGGCTTCCGCCCGGAAGACGACAAGGACCCTCTGGCAACCGACGACGACCGAACGAACGGTTCGCGGGACGCAATCGGGGTCGGCCCCAAGCAACGAAGCGAGGACGACGGGTGGAAGCAGGACTTGAGCGCCGTCGAGATGATCGACGACCCGGTCCGCATGTACTTGCGCGAGATAGGCCGGGTCAGCCTGCTGAAGGCAGCGGACGAGCGTAAGCTCGCTCGCCAGCTCGAGGCCTTTAAATACGTCCAGAAGCTCTCCGCAGACATCTCCTCCGTAGACGGTCGCTCCCCGCGTGCCTGGGCATGCATGATGGAGATGCTGAACCGCATCTACGACGCTGAGGACCTGATCGACGGCCTCTCCAGGCACATGTCCATACCGGGAGAACGGACCGTTCAACAACTGGTCTCAGATCCCATCCTGCGGGAGACGCTGGACGGTGAGCTTCCCGAAGAGATGCTCAACTTCCTGGGAGACGTGCTCAATCAGGAGCCGGAAGACGTAAAGTTCCGACTTCGAGAGCTCTCGCTAGATACGCGACTCCTCACCGACGAAGTCATAGAGATCCTCGACGACAACACCACGATCTCCGACCTGAAGGTCAAGTGCCAGGACTCGGACTTCCTCAAGCAGATAGAGTCGTACGAGATCGTCTTCAACAGGCATCTGGAGACTCTGAAGCACCAAGGCTTAAGCGCTCAGCGACACCTGGCGGAGGCCAATCTGCGACTCGTCGTGAGCGTCGCAAAGAAGTACATAGGCCGAGGTATGTCGCTCCTGGACCTGATCCAGGAGGGCAACATCGGCCTCATCCGGGCAGTCGAGAAGTTCGATTACCGAAAGGGCTACAAGTTCAGCACCTATGCCACTTGGTGGATCAGGCAGGCGATCACAAGGGCAATCGCAGACCAGGCCCGGACTATCCGAATCCCGGTCCACATGGTGGAGACCATCAATAAGCTCCTCAGAGTCACCAGGAGGCTGGTACAAGAATACGGACGAGAACCCACCAGCGAAGAGATCGGCTCGGGCATGGAGGTGGCACCTGACAAGGTGCGGGAGATACTCAAGATTTCGCAGGAGCCGGTATCGCTGGAGACTCCCATCGGAGAAGAGGAAGACAGTCATCTCGGCGACTTCATCGAGGACCGCAGCGCCCTTGCGCCCTCCGAGGCGGCGTCGTACCAGCTGCTCAAGGAGCAAGTCCACGACGTACTGAACACGCTTAGCGACCGAGAGGCCAGAGTACTCCAGCTCAGGTTCGGACTTGAAGACGGCCGAGGGCGAACGTTGGAGGAAGTAGGCCGAGACTTCGGCGTCACCCGCGAGCGAATCCGCCAGATCGAGGCAAAAGCCCTCCGAAAGCTCCGCCACCCCAGCCGCTCCAAGAAGCTGCGCGATTTCCTCGAGTAGGCTTCCTCCTCTCCCACTGGGAGGGGACTGAGGTGAGGGAACCAACCTCAATGGCGGTCACTCCAGCCACGACACACGAGAGCAACGACGCCCCCGGCTCGTCTACACGACCCAAAGTGGCCGTCGTTTACGCGACCCCTGAGACCGTGCTGGACGACGTGGCGCGCGCAATGGAGCTCGCCGAGTACTCCAGGTACCTCCCCAAAGGCCCTGCCACCTCGCTGAAGATCAACATCTCTTGGCAGCACTACTATCCCGCCTGCTCGACCACCCCCTGGCAGCTCGAAGGGGTCGTCAAGACACTACGGAGCGGCGGGTACGACGAACTGGTCCCGACCCACAACGGCACCGTCGTGGTCGACGCGCGAGTGGGCGCCGTAAACAACAAACATACGGCAGTGGAAGCCAAGTATGGTCTCGAGAGCATCTACCTGGAAGATGCTCGATGGGTAGACTTCGCTCCCAAGTCAAAGATGCTCGCCCTGGACCAGGTGTACCCGAACGGCTTCCAGGTCCCCGAAATGCTGATCGGAAAGAACATCGTCCATTTACCTACGATCAAGACGCACGTCTTCACGACGATCACGGGCGCCATGAAGAACGCATTCGGCGGGCTTCTGAACTTCCAGCGGCACTGGACCCACTCACTAATACACGAGACTCTGGTGGACCTCCTTAGCATTCAGAAGGAGATCCACCCGGGAGTCTTCGCCGTGACCGACGGCACCTTCGCCGGGGATGGTCCCGGCCCTCGCGCAATGAGGTGGCACCAGAAGAACGTCATCCTCGCCAGTGCCGACCAGGTGGCGATCGACGCCGTCGCCGCTCGCCTGATGGGCCTCGACCCGATGTCGATCAAGTTCATACGCCTGGCGCACGAGGCCGGACTGGGCAACGGCAATCCTTCGGAGATCGAGGTGGTGGGTGAAGACATCTCGGAGGTCAATTGGCACTTCAACGCAAGCGAGAGCACTTTCGCCAGCCGCGGTCAACACCTCATCTACTGGGGCCCGTTGAAGCCGCTTGAGAGACTGCTACTCCGGTCCCCGATCGCGCCATGGGCGTTCCTAGCGTCCAACCTCTACCATAACCAATACTGGCTGCGCTTCATCGGCCGCAGGCGCGTCCGCGAGGCTATGAAAACGGGCTGGGGAAAACTCTTCCAGAGCTACTAGTCTTTGAAACTCCCCTTTACTAGATCGGAAGCGAATCGGGAAGTCCTCGATCTCTGGCGTAGGGAAGTCGACAGGGATTAGTCCCTCAACCCTTATCTGCTCAGCCCCAACTGTCGCGTTCAGGGCCAGAAGATTCAGCAGCTGCCTGAAGCTAACCTCGCCGAGAACAGCTTCATTTAGCAGCGCATCGATTCCCGTGACACCTTTCGGCCGCCCGTTTGTCCTTACGAAATCGGCCTGCTCGGCTTCTGACCTACGTTTCAAGAGTCGAAGGCCGTTTATTCCGGAAATATGAGCTAAGAGGCTTTCATCTTCCAATGCGCGCTCTATGGCCGCCCGTTGTTGTCGGAAATCGGCGAGTTGCTTCAAGGAGGCGTAGGGGCCAGAGCCACCGGATCTCAGTGTCTGAAGCTTCTCCTGTAGAGGGCTCGTGATATTCCGATGCTCTTCTTCCTCTATCTTGCCGTCTACGTAGAGCTTGTTGGCACGCTTGAGACTGGTGACTATTCCAGGGGCGAGCTCGGCTGACGGTAGCGATGACGTCTCCAGTTCCTCGATTTGGGAGTCGAGCTGGCGGAGATAATCTCGAATTGCCGAGCGTAGCTGACGTTGGTCTGACAGGATGATCGTCAGGTGATGGCCTACAGCCCCCTCCAACTCACGGGCGTTTACTTTGATTTCACATCTTGCGAGCCCGATTTCAGCGCGGTCACGTCCGGTATGGCACCAGTAAACCCTCTTCCCGCTACGATATGTGCTGCACCTCAATTGACGGCCACACTGCGCGCAGTACAGCCTTCCTTGAAGGGCCCAATTCAACGTACGATGGCCGGTGCCGCCCTGACGGTTTGATTGCCGCTTTGTTTGCGCCGCCTCCCAGGGGGCAACATCAGCGGACGATTCGGGGTCTATAAGTATCGCCGGGAAATCCTTGACTGGTATCCAGTTGTGTTCGGCAGCATACCGTCGAAGGGCATCTACGGACTCGAATTTGGTGTTGTCCCGTCCTCGGAGGCCGTGTTTGCACACACCCTACTTCAAATCAGGCAGAGGTCGACGCTGGCGGTGGCATCCGCCTATTGACGAGGCCAACCGCTACAAAAACCGATGGCCCCTCCTAATCAACCGCCTTGCTGGCGACGGTACAGTGAGTGAGGACGACTGAGCTAACTCGGACCCGTGGTCGGTGCTTCGTATCTATGGCGCCTTGGTCAGTGGCGTGGTCTGGACATGGCGCCATAGACCACCCAATGTGAACATAACCATCTCGACGTGAAATGGATACCAAGGTTCTCCGGGCTGCTCAACGGTCGAGTCCACTTCTAGTCGCTCTGCAATCGCCTTGGCGAGCCAACTGGCATATACGAAGGCCAGCTTGTACTGGTCAGGCGATGTACGTTCGGGGAAACCAACCAGCTTCTTGACCGCGTCGCCTTGCGCTGGGGCCAAAGGGAATCGGAGGAGATTCTCACCGGCGTCGTACCTCGACACATCCCACCATCCCTGGACGAGGCACTGGAGTGCCTTCGACACCCGCGAATCATAGATCGTCCAATACGAAAGGTCGTACATCTCGTAGACCTTTGAGACTGACGCTATTCGACCCTCGTACAAGTTGGCCCACTCGACTGTCTCGGATGAAGCACTTTCGCCAAGGGCAGCTAATGATGCTCTCATACCTGGAAGTTCGTGGGTGGAGAATCGCTTTCGGATGCCTCCCCAATCAACGACTATGGAGTTTACAGCGGCAAGCAGTTCCGCATCTTTACCTTTGGCCGCCTCACGAAGGTCCCTTGCCAAGCGCCGGCGTTCAGACACGCCCTTCGTCCAATCGTGTTTCTCTCCGCCAATATCCCACCCGTATGCCTTCAGATGATCTAGCCATCCTGTCTGCCCGCCTATATCGACAGTGCCTACTTGGCAGACGGCCCAGTCGACAAACTCGCCCGTTCCCTCAGCGTACTTGTCTTCAGTAAAAGGATAGATAGGGGTCAAAGCCATGTTGAATTCCACATCCCAACCTTCTGAGGAAGTCGCAAGGCAGAGGGAATCGGGATCAGAGCCCTTCCTCTCTGCACACCTGCACCGCATTGTAGAAGAAGTCAGTATCTTGCCGATGCTGGTCCTCGATCCAGTCGACGAACTCCACGCCGTATTGGGGTCGGCTTCCCGGTATCGCAGGGCGGTAGTACATCTTCGAAGGGTTACGGATACGGTGTGCCTTAACTGCCTGGCGGATGTGGAACCCATTCAGTATCCGCTGGACCCCTTCACCGAAGGGGATCGTATCTCCTATCCGGCTCTTGAGCTTGTCTATCACGTCAGCTTCCCAGAGGTCACAGTACTTCGACGGATCTACCGGGACTTCCTCCCGTGTGCCGGGTAGGGATTCCGTCCTGACAACTTCGACGTCCCCTAGCACCCTAAGAGCTGGATCTCCGCCCTCAGTGAAACGCCCTTCGTGAATGAACCTCACCTTGTCAAGGAGTTCAGGGCTGATGACGAAAGAACGTTCACTGCCTACCGCCGTGCCGTCTGTAATATCTAGGATGTAGCTGCCGCTCGGCTCGACGCGGGATGTTCGTGCAAGCAAGTCTAGCCAGCTACGCCGCTCCCGTTCGATTCGTTCTTCGATGAGGACTTGGAGATCGCCAGATGTTATGAGCCTCGTCTGCCCCTGATATCGGTAGAAAATATCGCCGTCCCTCAGGGGGCTAGACGTCCTAGTACACACTACCGGCTTCACCTTAGCTTCCGAAACGTAAATCAGGCCAAATCGATTGCCGTACACGTCGTGAACCAGATGGTCCCATTGGATCGACGGGGCAAAGTAGTTATTCAGGGACTGGGTAAGCTGGTCAGGATCCAGTTTATCGAAGCGGTCGTTGGTCATTCCTTCCGGTACGTGAGGCCGATCTCTGACTCCAAAGACCAAATAGCCGCCAGACCGATTACTGAAGGCCGCCATCGTCTTCCCGTATTCGGCCAAGGAGTCGCTGGACAACCCGAAGTTGCGCTTGAATTCGAGTGTCGAACTCTCGCGGCGCCGCAGGCGATCTGGGCGCGTACTGTCCAACTCAAAGAGATGGGTGAGCCGGTCGCTGGAGAAGTGGCCAGGCATAGGATTCGATCCATTCTACAGGCTGAGTCCAGCCTGATGTCTTCGGATGCCTTCACGACTACCAAGATGACGCTAGACCAAAGGGCTCACGAGATGTCAACTATTACGTATCGTAAACTCCGTGGAGTAGGGCGTGTTGGAGACTTTGCCGTCTAACGGCGGAGTTGGGATCGGGGATGGTCGATCACCGCCGATTTTCGAATCTCATTTGCCCTACCAAAGTGTCGTTTCACGAAAACTCGGTTTGTCCCGCGTCAGCTTGATCGTCGTCGAAGCCTGTGGGGTCGTTGAAGCCCACGCGTGTGATAACACGGGTGAAACAGGTTCTGCACCTGAGGCCCAATGGAATCCGTGGGCGAAGTGCGTGCCTTGGAGGAGTTGGAAGGGAGCGCAAACGTGGTGAAAGCCACTCCGCTGCCCATCGAACGCCAGTTCACGACGCCGAGAGATGGTTTTGTGAGCTTGATGGGATCGTTGACGGCATCCGTGATTGATACTACCATGGCTCTCGTCGAGGATCGTTCGTCGCTTGGGTCCAGAAAGCTTGATATGGGAAATGTCGGCCGGGACAGCGCACTGGGGCCTGTGCACGTGGTGAAAAGGATTCTGGAGCAGCCGGGCATCCCGTAACACACCAGTTTCGCGGGCGGCAGCGTTTGACGGATGAGGTGCGAAGGTGACAGGCAAACAGGTTGAACGCAGGAAGGTCACGCTACTCGACCTTCAGGCAATGAAGCAGCAGGGCCGCAAGATCACGATGCTGAGCATCCCCGACTATCCAATGGCCTTGCTCGCCGACCGTGCCGGGCTCGACACGATTCTCGTCGGCGATTCGCTGGGCATGACTGTTCTGGGCTATGAGACAACCGTTCCCGTCACCATGGAGGAGATGCTCCACCACACCAAAGCCGTCACGCGGGCAACGAAATACGCCTTCGTGGTCGGCGACATGCCATTCATGTCGAACAACACCTCCGAGCGCGACGCCATCATCAACGCCGGGCGTTTCATGCAAGAGGGCGGCACCGACTCGGTGAAGGTGGAGGGAGGAGCCAACGCGGCACACATCGTCAGGGCGATCGTCAGGGCCGGCATGCCGGTCATGGGCCACGTCGGCCTGACACCTCAGCATATCTCTCTGCTCGGAGGATATAAGGCCCAGGGCCGGGACGTGCAGACGGCCAAGCGAGTCATCGAGGATGCGTTGGCGATCGAGGAAGCCGGAGCGTTCGCGATCATTCTGGAGTGCGTGCCGGACCAGATCTCGAAAATCGTGACCGAGCGACTCCGGATTCCCACCATCAGCTACGGCGCCGGTGCGTATTGTGACGGACAAGGGCTCGTCGCCCACGACATTCTCGGCATGTTCCACCGCTTCACTCCGAAGTTTGTAAAGAAGTACGCGGACCTGAATGAACCGATAATGGAGGCCTTTGAGGCCTATGTCGCGGACGTCGTGAGTGGAAAGTTCCCGAAGGACGAGCACTCCTTTCACATCAAGGAGAAGGATCTGAGGGAGGTCATCGGTCAGGCATAGAGCTAGTTCCCCGCCCTCAGTCCGAGTCCGGTCGGGATCGCAATCAACAACGCCCTCCCCGTCCGTGGTTGTTATCAGAGAGATGATGGTGTACCGGTCTCCCTCATAACAAACCGCCCCACCCCCCTCTCAGCTACGAACATCCGGGTGTTATGAGGGAGTTTGAGCCTCCCCCGGTCTCCACCAAATCCCTGCCCCGCATAACGAAGCTGACCCCACTATTGAAGGAAGAACGAAACCTGACAGTCCCAATTGCAATTGACGCAGTGGGAAGCCTACTCTAGGAGGCTACTCCTCAACCTCCACGAACCTCTCCGGCACCCCTCCTGGCTATCTGGTACCACACGAAGCTATCCTCAGGGTCCAACCCGTACTCCCCAGCGACCCTAGACCAAGGTCGCAAGGAGCCGTCGACTATTACCTATCGTAAACCCCGCCTCCACGGAGTTTACGATAGGTAATAGTCGACACCATCGGTGGATCCTCAGGCCTCGATTCGATTAGAAAGCGAGCGACAGATTCAGCGCGAAAGGGACTGAGAAGGACCTTCGGAGAAAAGTTACTTCAAAGCTATTGATCCCGAACCTGGGCCAGCACAGGGACCTGCCCTTACGCGACGTGGACGGAACAATGCCCCTACAGCATCGCCTCGTCCAGGACCACGCCGAACCCTGGACGGTCCGGGGGAGTGATAAAACCGCCCTCGGGGCGCGGCTCGTCCAGCCAGAGCGTCTCAGAGTCGTCTTCCCACCAATCCGGATGAGTCTCGGCGAGGTCATCACAGTCGGTCGCGGCGATAAAATGGAGGCCCCATATCTCGCCGCCTCGATGCGGCACCACGGACACTCCGGCCGCCCGTGCAAGCTCCAGGATTCTCATTCCCGCAGTGATCCCTCCGCACCACGTGAGGTCCGGCTGCCAGATATCCAACGCCCCCGCCTGCGCTACGGCGGCGAAGCCGTGGTGCGTGAACTCGTGTTCCCCACCCGCCAGGAGGACGGGCTTCACGCGCGGCCTCAGTGCGGCTATGTCCGGAAGATCATCGGGAGTGAGGATGTCCTCGAACCAGTAGAGGTCGTAGGGCTCCAAGAGCCGGGCCATCTCGATCGCCACGACCGAGTCCCATGACATGTAGCAATCGGACATCACCAGTGCGTCGGGACCAAAGACCTCCCGAGCCCTGGCGGCGGTCTCGACCGTGTCGTCGTAGTCTCGCTCGTGCCCGGTCCACTGAGTCGAGAACTTCACCGCGGTAAATCCGGCGTCTCGGTCGCGCTCGAACGCCCCGGTGGAGGCGTACGCTCGGACCCGTCCCTTCTGGAGGCCGCCAATAAGCTCGTAGACCGGCCGCCCCTCAGACTTCGCCACGAGGTCCCAAAGCGCCAGGTCGACCCCGCTGAGCGCCATTACAGGGATACCCTTGCGGCCGTAGGGGAGCGACTTCAGATAAAGGAGGTCCCAGAGCTCGCGGATGTCATCTACATCGTCGACGGTGCGGTCGACCAATAGCTCTCTGAAGTGGGAGTTGACTACCTCAACCGCGGGGGGACCGCCGCCGCCGTAGCCGAGCCCGACCACGCCGGTGTCCGCCCTCACTTCTACGACGATCTGCCAGAAGTGGGACTGCCAAACGCCCCGGGGGCGCCTAGCCCACTTTGGATAGACGGCCCTTACGTCGGTGATCCGCATGGCATCAAACGTACTCGACGATGTTGCGAAAGAGTTCCTTCACTCGCTGCGTGTCGTCGGGAGGCAGGTACGGCTTTTCCAGTGCGGCCGCGTTCTCCTCTAGGTGGGCCATGTTCGAGGTCCCCGTAATGACCGTTCCTATCGCCGGGTGGTCCGCAGCGAACTTGTACCCGGCTGAGACGACAGAAGTCACATCGTCGTGCACCAGCCATCCCAGTGGATCAGAGTCTGGTAGGTCGCCACGCTCTACGTAGCCCTTGTCCCGCCACTCCTGCATCAGCTGCTGGAGCAGGTCGGGGTCGGGGAGCTTCACGCGGACGGCCGCCATGTTCATTATTCCGACTCCGTGCTCTAGGGCCAGAGGCAGCACCTCTTTCGCCAGGGACTGGTTCAGCAACCCGTACTTCAGCATCAGCACGTCCCAAAGCTCGGGATCCCGCTTTACCGCGAGGTCTCCCACCGCCTGCGTCGGTTCGGTCCCGTACTGAACGCTCATGCCAATAAAGCGAAACTTGCCCTGCTCCCGCAACCGCTCCATGGTGGGGTAGAAACGCTCCATCAGTGGCGCGTAATGGTGAGAAAGCGGCCCGTGGAACATCATTATCTCAACGTGGTCCGTGCCCAGCCGGCGGAGGCTGTTATCGACCGCGTTCACGAGGAGTTGAGGGTCTTCTGCCAGCTCCCTGCCGACGAACGGGGGCCACTTGGTACACAGGTAGTAGGACTCTCTCGGCACGTCCTTCAACGCGCGACTGAGAATGACCTCACTTTCCCCGTAGTCGGACGACGTATCGAAGAAATTGACTCCCAGGTCCATGGCGCGGCGGACGAGAGCCGTCTGCTCTGTCTGAGTCATGCCAGCAGCCTGGCCCAGCTGCCGGGCGCCACCGCTGCCGAGACTCAACAAGGAGACCTGAAGACCAGTGCTGCCGAGTGTTCGATAGTGCATCGTGCAATTATACACGAGACCGGCATGGCTTGAATTGAAGACGTATTACCTAATACTATGCCCTGCATCAATATGCTTAATGCGAGGGCAAATATGAGGTCCACGATGATTGGCTTGGTACTGATTCTCACGCTGCTGGCTTTGTCGGCCTGCGGGGATGACGGTGCCAAGGGTCGCCTCAGGATCGCTGGCATACCCGACCAGAACGCCGCCAGTCTGGCCAGAAAGTACGAAGCCCTCACCGACTACCTGAGCAAAGAGCTAGACGTCGAGGTCGAGTACGTACCAACCGTCGACTACGCCGCAACGGTGATCGCATTCAGTCAGGGCGAGATTCAGTTGGGCTGGTTCGGAGGGCTCACCGGGGTCATGGCCAGGCTGGAGGTGCCGGGCTCCGAGGCCATCGCGCAGCGACCCCGCGATGAACAGTTCCACTCGGTCTTCATCGCTAACGCCGGCGTCGAGGTCACCGACCTGCCTGGGCTGACGGGCTTCAGCTTCACGTTTGGTAGCGAGCTGTCGACCTCGGGCCACCTCATGCCGCGTCATTTCCTGTTAAAGGCTGGAGTCGATCCAGACTCCGATTTCGCGGGCCTCCCCAACTACTCGGGCTCCCACGACAAGACATGGAAGCTGGTGGAGAGCGGCGCCTTTCAGGCAGGCGTGCTCAACGAAGCGGTCTGGGAGCAGGCCGTCGAGCAGGGCAAGGTCGACCTGACCAGGGTCCGAGTCTTCCAGACTACACCGCCCTACTACGACTACAACTGGACAATCCGTGGGGATATCGACGAGAGGTTCGGCAATGGCTTCGCCAAAAGAGTCCAGGAGGCCCTGATAGGGATCGATATCCGGAGGCCGGACCTCCTAGAGCTCTTCTCTACTGACGGGTTTATCAAATCGACCAACGACAACTACGTCGCCATCCAGGAGGTCGCCGAGTCCATTGGCATCATCGAACGATAGCGCGCCGGCGATCCGGGCGAGCGAAGTCGGCAAGGTCTACGGACGCAAGGAGGCCCTGTCGCGGGTCTCATTTACTATCCATGAGGGCGAGACCGTGGCCGTGGTGGGCCCCAGCGGGGCCGGCAAGACTACGCTTCTTCACCTGCTGGCCGGGATCATACGGCCTGACAGCGGAGACATCAATCTAGGCGGGAGGGCTCTGGCCGGGCTAACCCCAGGCGGGGAGCTGTCGAGGCTGGTCGGAGTGATCCACCAGCAGCTCGACCTGGTGCCACAGCTCAGCGTCCTCCAGAACGTTCTGGCCGGACGGCTCGGTCGTTGGGGCCTGGCGCGCTCGGCCCTGTCCCTGGCTTGGCCTCATGAGCGCGAAACGGCCGAAAAAGCGCTTGACAGGGTCGGGCTGGCAGACAAGCTGTATGAGCGGACGTCCAGGCTATCCGGAGGCGAGCAGCAAAGGGTCGCAATCGCCCGCTTGTTGTTGCAGGACCCTCAGGTAATATTGGCGGACGAGCCCGTCGCGGCTCTCGACCCCGCGAGGGCCGCCGACCTGATGGGGCTGCTGGCCGAGATCGCAGGACATTCGGGCAAGACCCTCGTTTCGAGCCTCCACTCGATAGACCTCGTCAGAAAACACTTCTCCAGGCTCATCGGACTGAGGAACGGAGGCCAGCTCTTTGACTTGCCCTCTGCAGACGTGACCGGCGACATGATGGACCGCCTCTATGACCTGAGAGGCATAGAAGGTGTCGAAACCTTCCAGGGCCGAGACTATGGATAGTCGTAGGCTCCTGACCATCCTGCTGGCCGGCGCGCTGGCCTGGAGCCTTTTTTCGGTCGATTGGGACCGGGACCTGGTCCATCCGGGCGGGTTCGGCTCGCTGGCCGACATCTTGGCAGCCCTCTTTTCCCTGGACCTCTCGCCTTCGTTCTTGAAGGTCGCGCTGAGCGCAAGCTGGACGACCGTCGCCTACGCTACGGCCGGTCTTACCTTGGCCTGCGCAATCGGGCTGCCTCTTGGAATCGTCGCGTCGGGCTCGCTGGGCCGCGGAATCCCAGCCAGGTTGGCCGGCATGGCGGCGGTGAGGCTAATGCTGGCGCTCCTGCGTTCCGTTCACGAGCTCGTTTGGGCGTGGCTACTGATCGTGGCCATCGGACTCTCGCCCATGGCAGCCGTCCTGGCTCTGGCCATACCTTATGCCGGGATATTGGGCCGTATATACGCCGAGGTACTGAACGATGTCCCGGAGGCGCCGCTGCGCGCCTTGAGGGCCTCGGGCGCCTCGGAAGTGGGCGTGCTGCTTTACGGTCGACTGCCCATGGCTCTGCCCGACATGCTGAGCTACACCTTTTACCGATTCGAGTGCGCCATTCGGTCAGCGGCCATTTTCAGCTTCGTTGGAGTCCGCGGCCTGGGCTACGAGCTCCAGATCTCGCTTGACGACCTGCTGTTCGAACAGGTCTGGACGCTGCTCTTCTTCTTGGTCGCCCTGGTCGTCCTGGTAGACCTCTGGAGCAGCTCGGTGCGCAGGAGCCTGACCTCATGAACTCCCAGGCGGAGCGAGGCTCGGGGGAACGGCCCCGCATCGACGTTCCCCGGACATCCGCCGCCGGTTTCGTCGCATTGGCCATCGTCTCGTGGATATACATCGTGAGCGGCGACAGCGGCCTATGGGAGTTGTTTACGGTCGAGACATGGAAAGAAGCCGGCGATTTTCTGCGGAGGCTCGTCGGACTAGAGACCGATGGGACGTCTGCGTTCCTGGACGCAGCCTCCTGGAAGAAAGCACTAAGGCTGTCGGTGGAGACACTGGCAATGAGCGTTCTGGCAGCCGGCATCGCCGGGGCCGCGGCGCTTCTCACATTCCTCCCCGGTGCTCGTAACGTGGGGTTCGGACAGAGCGGCGGCGCGAGGTCGAGGGTCGGGGTCGCCGCATTCTTCGTGACCAGAGGGGCCTTCGCGTTCACACGAAGCGTGCCGGAGCTGGTCTGGGCCTTGCTGATCGTCTTCGTTCTCTCGCCTGGAGTGCTTGCGGCGGCCCTGGCCTTGGCCATTCACAACTATGGAATACTCGGCAAGCTCTCGGCAGAGGTGGTCGAGAACCTGGACCCGAGGCCCGCCCGGGCGCTTCGCGCCGCCGGCGCGGGCTGGGGCCAGACGCTGCTGTACGCACTCCTGCCCCAGGTCTTGCCCCAGTTCATCACCTATCTCCTATACCGCTGGGAGGTCATTATCCGCACCACGGTCGTGGTGGGGTTCGTGGCGGCGGGGGGTCTGGGCAGGGAGTTCCGCCTCAACATGAGCTTCCTTCATTACGACGACGTTGGGCTCCTGCTACTCTGCTACCTTTTCCTGGTGGTTGGAGTCGACCTTGCCTCCGCGGGCCTACGTCGGCTGGCGCGGTGAACAACTTGCCTGTGATTGTCTTGACGCTCTTGTCGGGCCGATGCTAAGATGGTCCAAGTTAACCAGACTTAAATTGCTCCAGAAGCTAACCTATCGGAGGTGCGTACTTGACGACAACGCAACAGTTAGTCGAAGTCACTCCCCTGGCGGCCGAGAAGCTGGCGACCATTCTCAAGGAGCAGGGCGACGAAGGCTCGATGCTCAGGGTTATGGTCATGCCGGGCTCCCACGGTGGGTTCCAGTACTCCATGGGTGTTGAGAAGGAGCCCCAGGCCGACGACCTCGTCATCGAGGTCTCGAACATCCAGGTGCTCGTCGATCCTGAGAGCGCACCTCTCGTAGAGGGTGCTCAAATTGACTACGTGGACGGACTGATGCGCAGCGGCTTCACGATTAGCAACCCTAACCAGCAGGTCGGCGGCGGCGGATGCGCCTGCGGCGGCGGTGGTGGTGGTTGCGGTGGTGGCGGCGGGGCCCACGGCGGCGACGGGGGCGGCGGATGCGCCTGCGGCGGTCACGGCCACTAGGCCAAATACCGAACTACTTTGGGGGGACGAGCCGGCTCGTCCCCCCTTTTTTGTTTTTGACCTATCACCGACCTGATATCGGGTCAGTTGCTTGAGCGAGCCGGTGGGTCGCCCTTTCCGTTCTTGCCGCCCTTTTCGGATAGCACCCGAACCAGTCCGCAGGGTGGACACCCTGTAATCAAATCTGCTATGAATACCGTACTGCGAGGTTTGGACCAGGAGGTACGAGACTTGGACCGGATAGCAATAGTCGGGCTTGGCCCTATCGGAGCGTCGTTGGCACTGGCGCTGCGGAAGTCCGGACTGAGCGACACCAAAATCGTAGGGACCGACGGGAGCCGAGAGAGGCTCTCAGCCGCCTCCAAGGCTGAGGTCGTCGACGATACAACGAGGAACGTCAGGTCTGCGGTCGAAGGCGCCCGGCTGGTCATCATCACCAGCCCCATCACCGAGTTTAGAGAAATACTCAGGGCCATCGGCCCCAACCTGGACAAGGAAGCCGTGGTAACTGAAACAGGCAGCAACAAGGTGCAGGCCTTACAGTCGGCCGAGGAGCTTCTGCCGGAGCGCATCGGCTTTGTCGCCGGCCGGCCGCTGCTGAAGCGGGCGCCGGACGACGCGGCCGGGCCGGACGGGTCCATCTTCCACGGCATCGACTACTGCCTCGTTCCCGGCCGCTCGGCCCCACCGTCCTCAGTGAGTGTCGTCACCAGCATGGTCGAGGCGATCGGAGCTAGGCCCCTCTTTCTCGATCCGCACGAGCACGACAGCTACGCGGCCGCCATGTCGCACTTGCCCATGGTGCTGTCGTCCGCCTTCGTCACCGCGACGTCTGACAGCAACGGCTGGCGCGAAATGCATAAGGTGGCCTCAACCGAGTTTGCGACCCTGTCCGATCTCTCGTCGGACGACCCGGTAGATACTGAGGCGACGATCCGCGCCAACCCCGAGGCCCTGGTCCACTGGATCGATCAGATGATTGCCGAGTTGCGCACCTACCGAGACGAGATCACCTCTGATGGCACCGAACTGCTCGATAGGCTGATAAGGGCCTGGGAGAACCAGGCCCGCTGGGAGGCAGGAACCGTCGTGCCGGATGACGGTCCAGGCCTGCATTCCACGGGCGTGACTCTCGCTTCGACCATGCTGGGCGAAAGACTCGCGAACCGATACCGCGAGATCACATCCGGCGATGAGAAGAAATCTGACCCCTGGAAGTACAAGAGGAAGCGCTAGGGAGCTTCGATGAGGCAACTGGTCGGTCCGCCGGCGCGTCTCGAAGGCGCTGTGCTGCTCCCTGGAGACAAGTCGATCTCCCATCGGGCCCTCCTCCTCAACTCGCTTGCACGCGGGACAGCCCATGTTTCCAACCTGTGCCACGGGGACGACAGGGTCTCGATGCTCCGGTGTTTGCGAGGGCTTGGGACGAGGATAGACAGGCACACGGACTGCGCGATTACCGGTGCTACCGAGTGCTTCAACGTCCGGGGACGCGGGCACGGGGGCTTCGACGAGCCTTCAGTCGTGCTTAACGCCGGTAACAGCGGGACGACACTCCGACTTGTCGCAGGCCTCCTCGCGGCCCAACCCTTCTTTAGCGTCATCAGCGGAGACCGGTCCCTCAGGGCACGGCCCATGGGCCGAATCGTGAGACCCCTCACTGAGATGGGTGCCCGCGTGAGCGGACGAATGGAGGACTCCCTGGCCCCACTTGCCATCCGAGGCGGCGGACTTCGTGGGATCGTCCACGAGACCGCCGAGTCGAGCGCCCAGGTCAAGTCCGCCATCTTGATCGCAGGACTCCACGCGAAGGGCAAGACGACCATTCGCCAGCCGTCGGCATCTCGCGACCACACCGAGCGCATGATGATTGCGATGGGAGCCGAGCTTGCCACCGACGGTCGCGAGGCCACGTTAATGCCCTCGGATTTGCGGTCGATGGACGTTCGAGTACCCGGCGATATCAGCGGCTCAGCCTTCTGGCTGGTCGCGGCCGCCTGCCACCCCAATGCTCGGATTTCGCTGCCGGGCGTCGGGATCAATCCCACGCGTACCGGAGTCCTCGAGGTCTTGAGGGAGATGGGCGCACGCATCAGGGTCGAAAACGTGAAAGAGGAAGCGGGCGAGCCGTCGGCCGACCTGGTCGCCGAGTCCAGTGATCTCTCGGCTGTCGAGATATCGGGCGACATCATCCCAAGGGTAATAGATGAGATCCCCGTCCTGGCGCTCGCCGCCTGCTTCGCCAGCGGTACTACCGTAATCAAGGACGCAGCGGAGTTGCGAGTCAAGGAGTCGGACCGGATTTCGGCCACCGTCGACGGGCTTTCCCGGCTGGGAGCTCGGGTAGAAGAACGTCCCGACGGCATGGTCATCGAAGGCGGCTCGATCCTTAGGGGAGCCGAGTGCGATAGCTTTGGCGACCATCGCATCGCCATGACCATGGGCATCGCTGGCCTTCTGGCGAAGGGCGAGACCACAGTCGATGGGGGGGAGGCGGCGGCCGTCTCGTATCCCGGTTTCTGGCAGACATTGAACGACCTCGCGCAGCGACCGTAGATGGCCTCTGCGGACTCAAGTGGTGGCAAGCCGGATCCTCTTCTAATAGTCCTGTCGGGACCGTCCGGGGTCGGGAAGGACGCCATCCTTTCCCGAATGAGAGAGCTGGGTAAGGCCTACCATTACACCGTCACAGCAACGACCCGCCTGATGCGTGACGGCGAGCAAGACGGCGTGGACTACATTTTCCACTCCGTCGAGACCTTCGACGCAATGATCGAGCGCGGCGAGTTCATCGAGTGGGCCGTGGTACACGGGAACCGCTACGGGGTCCCCAGGACCCAGGTCCGGGACGCGATGCAACGAGGTCAGGACGTCATTCTCAAGATCGACGTTCAGGGAGCGGCCACGGTCCGGAAGCTAGCTCCCGAAGCGGTGCTAATCTTTGTCCGGGCATCCGAAACGGAGGAGCTCGTCCAGCGACTTAAGCAGCGCAGGAGCGAGACCCCGGACGCCCAACGGCTCAGACTGAAGAACGCTGAGATTGAGATGAAACGGTCCGCGGAGTACGACCACGTCGTCGTGAACGTCCACGGCCGTCTGGACGACACCATCCGAGAGATTCAAGGGATCGTCGAGCTCGAACGGCGGCGATCGCCCCCAAGGCGAGTAACTATATAGCTAGCCGCTCTCGTTGGGCGGTTGACTATCCTGGCCTTGAGCAGGCGGCTGAGGGGATGGCTGCGGCCGAGGCTGGGGCTGTACAGTCCGTGCCTGGACTTCGGATGACCGGGCCGCAGCGAGCTGGGCCGGCCGAGCCTGCGGCTCTGCCCGCCGGCGGCTGATAAGAGCAAGGAATCCCACAAGTACCATCAGAAACATCAACAGGCCGACAACAGACTGCAGGAATATCAGCGTGTGGCCAATGTTGTCTGAGGGCGTAAACTGGGAGTGTCCCCATGTCGTCATGGTCTTGTAGCTGAGCCGAAAGGACTCGATGAACGAATCGAGGACGACGGTCTTGGGCTCAAATGCAGACGCTGCATTCCGGTAGAATAGCGCGAACCAGAACAGTACCTCGATGTAAGAGTTGAGTATCAGGATCAGAGCACGGCGGTATCCGACGATGTACCGCTCCCCCCTCTTGGCGGCGCGGTACTCGTCAAACAGGAGACCGTTGATCTGTTGGACCAGAATCTCGAGGATACGAAATCCGGCGTATCCGGCGAGAACGGCCTCCCACCACGTGAACCCGGAATGCATGGAGGCCGCAAGCAGTACGACTGCGAGGACTAGGTGGCCCATTACCCACTGATCGACGAACATGTATGGGCTGACCCCGGCCTTGGGTACATACCTCCTGATGAGGTACAGGAGTGACACCCAGCGAAGCCAACCGAACAGGCCGACCCAAAACTCCAGAGCCACCGATCTCATTCTCACCGTCCGGCTCACGGGCTGATCGCCCATGTAGGCCCGTTACATTCTACCAAGCATTGCAAGGCAGCGATGCACTGAGTCGAAGGTCAGGAAATTGGCAGTTTTCTCGGAGCCGACAGTTACTACGACGGAATACGGCAATTCTCAGACAGGAGACACCGATGACCGAAGACATGGGACTGTTCGAAGCGATGTATACACAGCGTGCGGTGCGGAGGTTCAAGCCCGACCCAGTGCCCGACGACCTCGTCGAGAAACTAATCGAAGCCGCAACCAAGGCCCCCAGCGGCTCGAACAAGCAACCCTGGGTTTTCATCGTCGTGCGCGAACCGGAGACAAAGCGTCAGATCGGAGAGTTCTACAAGGCGGCTTGGAATGCGTCTTTTGCGCCGGGGTCCTCGGGCATTCAGGCACTGACTCCGCGGATAAGGACATCGGCCCAGTACCTGGGCGACCACATGTCCAACGCTCCGGTCCTCGTGCTGGCCTGTATTTCGGGCACGCCGAGCGTGACCTCTGGTTCGTCGATATACCCTGCGGTGCAAAACCTGCTGCTGGCTGCCAGGGGCATGGGAATCGGGAGCGTCCTGACCACTCTTCACAAACGACACGACGCCGAGATCAAGGCGTTGCTCGGAATTCCTGAGAACATCGAGACCGCCGCGCTCCTGCCCCTGGGCTATCCGGCCGAAGGAGACGGCTACGGTCCGACCCGGCGCAGGCCCGTTGAGGAGGTCACCTACTGGGAGCGCTGGGGCTCGTCGAGGTAGCGCCGGACTGAATGGAGCAGCCCCAGATTTGCTGATATACTCCCCTGGCAATCTACACCGGAGACTCCCCTATGCCATACAAACAACTCATCTACGAGAAGAAAGACCGCATAGCCTACGTCACGCTGAACCGCCCCCACCGCCTGAACGCACTTCACCCCCTGCTGGGGGCCGAGATGCGAGAGGCATTCAGCGACTTCCGAGATGATCCAGAGGTCTGGGTTGCGATACTGACGGGTGCGGGTGATCGGGCATTCAGCGCCGGCGCGGACCTCAAATGGGTCGCCGGAATCCGCGAGGAGGGTGAGGAAGAGCCCCCCCAACAGAAGGGACAGGTCTCTCTCGGGGATATCACCAAACATTTCGATTGTTGGAAGCCGATCATCGCCGCCGTCAACGGTTTCGCTCTCGGCGGAGGGCTCGAGTTGGCGCTGTCGTGCGACATCATAATTGCCGCCGACCATGCCGAGCTGGGCTTACCGGAAGGGCGAGTGGGCCAGGTAGCGGGCACCGGTGTGCACCGCCTACCGCGTCAGATCCCCTTGAAGCTGGCTATGGGCATGATTCTCACGGGAAGACGTATCAAGGCCCAGGAGGCACTCAGACTAGGGATAGTCAACGAGGTAGTGCCTGCGGCCGACCTCATGACAACCGCCGAGCAATGGGCCAACGACATTCTGCTCTGTGCTCCGCTATCCGTCAGGGCCAGCAAGCAGATGGTGATGACAGGACTCGACCTGCCCCTCGAGCTCGCTATGGACCGCAGTTACACCGAGTTCGAGAAGGCCATAACCGCGGCGGACCAGCAAGAGGGGGCGAAGGCTTTCTCCGAGAAGCGCAAGCCCAATTGGACTGGCGCCTGACCTGCTAACCCTCACCTCAGTCCTCTCCCAGAGTGAGGGGAGGTTTCCTCTCCCTTCTCACGGCAGGAGAAGGCTAGAGCCTGCCCTGAACTTGTGGAAGGGATGAGGGTTCCACGTGCCCAAGCCAAACGTAACAAGGACACCGATAAATGACCAAGTCCAACGCAGTTAACCTCCCGACCGATGTGAGACCGGTCGAGTACCGGCTGACCCTCGAGCCCGATCTGACCGCCTTCACCTTCAAGGGCCAGGAGACGGTGGAAATCGAGGTCTTGGAGCCGACCTCAAGGGTCGTCTTGAACTCGATCGAGATCGAAGTCCAGGCTTGCCGGCTGACACGAGGCGGTGGCACAGACTTGAAAGCTGTAGACACCAGTTACGACGCGGAAAACGAAACCGTGGCCTTCACGTTCGAATCGCAACTCGGGCCGGGTCCGGCCGAGCTCCATATCGAGTTCACCGGCGAGCTCAACGACAAGCTTCGGGGTTTCTACCGAAGCCGGTATATGGATATCGACGGCGCCGAGCGATACCTGGCAACGACTCAGATGGAGGCCACGGACGCGCGGCGGGCCTTCCCGTGCTGGGACGAGCCAGGGCTCAAGGCCGCCTTCGACGTGACGCTGGTCGTCCCGTCGGGCCTCCAAGCAATCTCGAACATGCCCGTAGCCTCCCGGGAGGAGGTGCGTGCCGGTGCCAGCGCGGTCCGGTTCGAGAAGACACCGGTGATGTCCACATACCTCCTGGCTTTCGTGATCGGAGACCTGGAGTCGATCGAGCAGCGCGACGCGGCGGGCACCCTCCATCGCGTCTGGACGGCACGCGGCAAGACGGAGCAGGGCCAGTACGCCCTGGAGACCTCGGTCCGGTTGCTGGCCTACCTCAACGAGTACTTTGGCATCCCTTACCCGCTTCCCAAGCTCGACCACCTGGCCATCCCCGACTTCGCGGCCGGGGCCATGGAGAACTGGGGCGCCATCACATACAGGGAGACCGCCCTTCTGGTAGACCCAGAAAATAGCTCGGCGGCGACCCGGCAGAGGGTGTGTACTATCGTCGCCCACGAGATGGCGCACATGTGGTTCGGCGACCTGGTCACCATGGCCTGGTGGAACGATCTATGGCTGAACGAGAGCTTCGCATCCTGGATGGGGGACAAGGCGGTGGACCACCTTTATCCCGAGTGGGACATGTGGACCCAGTTCGTCACCGAGGACACTAACAGGGGCCTTAGCCTAGACGGCCTAAAGAACTCACATCCGATCGAGCAAGAGGTCAAGAACCCGGCCGAGATAGGCCAGCTCTTCGACGCGGTCAGCTATAGCAAGGGTGGTGCCATCTTGCGGATGCTGGAGCAGTACCTGGGTGAGGCGCCCTTCCGCGCCGGGCTGAGCCTGTACATGAACCGGCACGAGTACAGTAACGCAAGGACTCGCGACCTTTGGGAGGCACTGGGGGAGTCGTCAGACCGCCCCGTAGGGGCCATGATGGATACCTGGATCAACCAGACCGGCTACCCTGTGCTCGACGTCGACGTCCGCCGAGGAGAAAGCTCCATCGAAGTCGGCCTATCCCAGAGCCGATTCGTCTACGAGAACATCCTTGAGCCGGAAGCCGTCGACGACACGCTCTGGCATGTGCCGGCAGGCGTCAGAACGGCCAGCGACGCCGAGCCGCGCACGACGCTGATGGTGGACAGGACAGCTTCGGTTACGGTTGAGCCCACCTCCTACGGATCGGTTGATGAGTGGATCAAGGTCAACCCGCTCCAGACGGGCTTCTTCCGGGTCAAGTACCCCTCCAAGGAGCACGCAAGGCTTCGCGCCCCGATAGAAAACCTGGTCCTTCCGCCGGCCGATCGCCTGGGCATCCAGAACGACGCCTTCGCGCTGATGCGGTCGGGCCACATACCGGCCACGGAGTTCCTCTCCATCGTGGAGGCGTATGGCAACGAGACCGATGCGTCGGTCTGCGAGGACCTGGCCACCAATATCGGAGGACTCGACTCCTTGCTATGGGATGAGTCGTTTTACGAGGGCTTCGAGGCTTTTGCGCGTCGAATCTTCCTGCCCATCGCAGAGCGGACGGGCTGGGACGCGACGCCGGGCGAAGGACACCTGGATACACTGCTGCGTAGCACCGTGCTCTCGCAGGCAGGGGGCTACGGTGACCCGGCCATCAAAAAGGAGGCTTCTTCTCGCTTCTCCAGCTACGTCGAGGATCCCACCAGCGTCCACCCAGACATTCGCAGTGTAGTATTCTCGCTGGCGGCCCAATCTGGCGATGCTTCGACCTACGATATAATGTGGGACCTCCAGGAGAAGGCCACCTTGCAGGAGGAGAAGGTGCGGTTCCTGGCCTCTCTGGGCAGGTTCCCACATCCCGACCTCCTGGCCCAGACTCTCGATAGGTCTCTGTCTTCCGACGTCAGAACACACAACACGATTCCGATGGTCGCCTCGGTAGCAGGGAACCGTCAGGGACGCCAATTGGCCTGGGAGTTCGTCAAGGAGAACTGGGCCGAGTTCGATCGCCGTTACGGCGAAGGCGGGTTCGCATTGATGAACCTCGTATCGGTTACGTCCCGCTTCACGACGACGGAGGAACGTGAAGACGTCGAGCGCTTCTTTGCGGACAACCCTGCGCCTTCAGCCGAGAGGACCATACGGCAGTCGCTGGAGCGCATCCGGCTAAACGTCGCATGGCTGGAACGCAACCGGACTGAGTTAGCGGGTCGGTTCGAAGGAGGCAACTGATGGGCCCTGTCGAAAGCAGAACAAGGTCCGTCTTAGCCGACGGAGCCAAGCTCTTTTCCTTCCCTGGGATGGCCAGTTTCACTATGCAGTACGAGCAAGAGTATCTTGTCCTGCTCCTTGGGGAGAAGCCGTATCCGACTCGGCTCAAATGGTCGTGTCTGGAGGGAATACCTGATCTTCTAGGTGGCAGAGGCTGGGTGAAAATAGGGGCCGTCAAGAACATTGGTGAACCGGACACGCTACATGGCTATCTCACGAAGTGTGTCAAAAGAATGACGGCCGGCTACGTGGCCGCGATCCTACAAAAGACAGGCATAGTTCAGGCAAGTCCAGGACGGCCCGCACAAGTGAGGCTCAATGACGATTGGGACCAATAAAGGCCAAACTGCGACCTGCGGCAAGAAGCTCAGATGATCGGCCGTCGCGACTCAGAAACCCCGCGATTGACAGCGAATCGGTGCGCCACTAAACTCGTCGTCAGTTGCGAGACGACTCCAGGAGATACATGACCGACGACGCCCAAAAAGCCTTTTTCGCCGCATTCGGCTACCTTCTTATCCGTGGGGCCTTCTCGGCGGACGAGATCTCGGAGATCACTCGAGAGGCCGACGACCTCTGGGCCGAAGAGCGAGGCGGCGCCCCGCTGGGCGAGAACGGCCAGGCGGTAGTGCCCTTTGTCGAGAAGCGCGCTCGGCTAACCAGCCTTATCGAGGATGACCGGATCTACGCCGTCGCGGAGCGCCTACTGGGGTCGGGGTTCATTTGGGCGGGTTCAGAGGGCAATATCACGGTCCGCGGCGAGCACCAGTGGCATCCGGACCGTCCGGGCGATCATGAGGAGATTTCGTACGACCGCCTCAAGGTAAACATATATCTGGACGCGGTAGACCTGGAGCACGGTTGTCTCAGGGTGATTCCCGGCTCACACCGCCAGCCACTTCACGAAGCCATCGAGCCCGATAACCGGCACCAGCATGGTGCGACGGTAAAACCCTTCGACGTCCCGGGGACCGACATGCCGTGCGTCGCGGTGGAATCGCGGCCCGGCGATGTCGTATTCTTCCACCAGAGCCTCTGGCACTCCGTATTCAATGGCTGGCCCGGCAGGCGCTACATGGCCCTGAAATACGCCGCCAAGCCCATCACGGACAAACAGTTCGCCTCACTTGCCCACTACGGGCAGGAAATATTCAGTCCCAGCGCGTCACTGCTGAACAGCAGTAGGCCGCGTATCAGAGGCCTCGTCGACAGGCTGGCCGAGTACGGGGCAAGAGATGTACCCGCGTTCGTCCCGTTCAGGGACAACTGATTCGCGCTGATAGCCGACGTCTTAAGACTCAAATCTGAAAAAGGAGCATACCGTCTCATGGCAGACAAGAAGAACCTGAAACAGCGAATAAACGCAGGGGAGATAATAATCGGGGCATCGGCGGGGCCGGAGGCCGATCGCGCGAAGCTTGAATCTGCCCTCGAAAGGCATCCCTACGACTTTTTCTCGCTGGACAGCCAGCACTCACCCTTCTCGGAACACAAGGTGGTCGAGTTCTGCGAGTTGGCCGACGATCTCGGGATAGACGTTCACTTCCGCATCAAGCACACGCGGCACGCATACCTCGTTGGGAACATGCTAGACCTCGGGCCGACCTTGATCGAAGTCCCCCAGACCGAGACCGAGGCGACAGTCGACGAGGCGATTGAGCATTTCTACTTCCCTCCGGTCGCCAGAAGAAGCTGGATTGGAGGAGCGTCCAAAGGTCTCAAAGCAGCTGGCGGGGATCGGCTCAAGTACGCGGATTGGTGGAACAACTATGGCGTCCTCTGGATGCAGATTGAATCGATAAACGCGATCACCAACACCAAGAGATTTGCGAAGCAAGGTGTGGATTGCGTCTCTTGGGGCCCGGCCGACTTGAGCTTCAGTCGAGAGTCCAACCCTGACCACCCGCTCAAAACCGATGACGACTGCGTCCGCTACGTCGTCAATCAGCTCGAAGGCACCGGAGTCAAGCTGGCATACAGGAGCTACGACCCCGCTCTGCGCAACAAGTACATCGACATGGGCGCGACTGTGCTCTTGGAAAAGGCCTAGCCTTCGGCCCAATAATCCCCTCTCCCTCTGGGAGAGGGTTAGGGTGATGGCGTATTTGGCACTTAGACCTGCCTCCATTCGAAATGGACTTCTGAGGCAGGCTGTCCAGCTCCCTACCACCATCGCTCCGGAACACGCAGGAGGAGACCCATGTCCGCAGCCAACAGGGTGAAATTTGCCAACGTGGAGGGCGCCTCAGAGGTATTCACAGACGAGTTCGTCGAATACCTCGCGGCCGCTCACGACGCCCTCACGTCAAGATTGCACGAACTGAGGTCGGCGCGGGCCGGAATTCGCGAAAGGGCAGCCGAGGGCGACATGCCTGCCCATCCCGCCACCAGCGACATCAACACCGGCGACTGGAAGGTGCCTACCGTCCCGGACGAGCTCAGGATGCCGGGGATCGAGATCTCCGGACCCGCGTCGCTCACCAGCATGTTCATCAACGCCCTTAACCCAGGGCCGGACGGCCAACGAGGCGAAGGAGACCTGGACGACGACGAGGACTCCGCTGGCCATCGGCTCGTGGACACGGTCGCGGCGGCCCTCAACAGGAAGCACGCTGTCGAAGGGACTCTGGTCTTCGAGGACAAGAGCAGGGGCCGGAAGTACGAGGTTAAAGAGGGCCCGATACCGTTCTTCATGCATCGCGAGCGCGGTATCCACCTCGATGAGCACGACGTAACCGTCGATGGGACTCCGGTGCCGGCGGCACTGCTGGGAATGGCGCTAACCCTCTTCTATGCGGGCCGCGCCCAGATAGAGCGCGGCCAGGGACTCTACTGGTATCTACCAAAGCTGGAGTCGGCTGACGAGGCCGGGTTCTATAGGGAGTTCCTCGATTTCAGCACGGAGTACCTGAAGATACCATCGGACGCTGTGATCAGGGCGATCATACTCGTCGAGTCGCTGCCCGCAGTCTACGAGATGGAGGAGATGCTTCACGCGCTCGGCCCGTACGCCGCGGGCCTGAACGCCGCCCGATGGGACCTAAAGGCCAGCATCCTCGAATACATCATGACCGACCCGAATGCCCTTTGGCCCGACCGGTTCGGGGTGGACATCAAGACCACCAATTTTATCGCCAACATCTTCCGACGTCTGGTCGCGGTCTGCCTGAAGCGTGGCGCCGTCCCCATCGGCGGGATGGCCACGGCGCTGCCGGACAAGGACCCGAAGGTTAATGAGGCGGCTGGGGCGTCGATACGAAGCGACAAAGAGTGGGAGGCCCAACAAGGCTTCCTTCGCGGCTGGGTCGCGCACATCTTCCACATGACGACGGCCGCTCAACCCTTCAAGGAGCTACGCGGCAGCGGGTGGCAGCCTTCGGCCGACATGGCGGACCCGGACCGTTTTCCAGTAGCCTTAGAGACCCCCGAAGGTCCGATTACAGTTGAGGGTACGCGACGCAACATCCGCACGATGATCGAGTATCTGGAGGGCTGGCTGGCCGGCCGTGGCGCCAAGGGCATCGACAGCCTCGAGGGCCGACCGGGCACTCATCCCAGGCTAATGGAGGACCTGGCCACCGCGCGCATATCCGTGGCGCAGACGGCGCAGAGAATACTGCACGCCGCCGCCGACTCGGATTCCGGCGAGGTCCACGACTTCCCACTGGTCAAGGGGCTGGTCCAGCAGGAGCTGGCCGACATCCTTCGGCTGAGGGAAGAGGCCGGACAGGACGCCGCCGCAACGGCCCGCTATGCCAAAGCGGCGGTGATCACGCTGCATTGGATCAAGAGCTATACGGAGCTAAACTTCCGCAGCCTCGGCTCCTACACGCGGGCCGACCTGGACGCCATCGCAGCGGCCCCGGAGGCATTCTAGGACGGATGGACGGACTAGGGGCACGCTTCTACGGAACCAGGCAGATACGCCGGTCCGCTGCCAGGACGAAAGAATGGTCTCGGCGCCAAGCCGTGGTCAGCTAAGAAGAATCTTCCTGGACGAACTCAAGCTCGGCCATTCCGAGCTTGATCACGTCGCCATTGCGGAGAGGGCTGCCTGCGAGGGGAGCGCCGTTAATCTTCGTACCGGATGCGCTGCCCAGGTCGAAGACCATACATCCATCTTCGGTAGGCCTCAAGAGGGCGTGGTGGATATCAACCCCGGGGTCGTCCACCTGGACTCCACCCTCACCTGGTTCGCGCCCGATGATCATGTCCCGATCGCCGACGGGGAAGCTCTGGCCCAGAGACGGGCCGGACTGGACCATGATCACCCCTCGACTACCAACGCCAAGTGCTCCGGGCCGCATGGCCACACGGCCGAGTCGGGTGAAGAACAGCCCGCTGCTGCCGACGCTTATCCGGGTCCCATCCTTCAACGGGACGCCGGAAACGGCCGCGTCGTTGACCCAGGTACCGTTCCTGCTCCCCAGGTCGAGTATCTCGAAACGTCCCGCAACCTCGCGTATCTGGGCATGCACTGAACTGACTGAGGGGTGGTTGATCTGTATCCCATCCTCCGCGGTACGCCCGACGATCACACTACCGCCCTTTATTTCGAAGGTGTCCGCGCCCAGATCGTCTGAATCGCTGCTGCCTCGTACGACCAGCCGGGCCGAATACTTGGGCACTGCAGGCTCGTGCGATTCCATCGGCTCGCTCGAGATGGCGCTCATGACCATCGTTCCACCCGGAGTGGCCCCTCCGCCAAGGATTCCGCCTGCGGGCGTCTCAAGGTCCGAGAGGCCTACGGGCTCCTGGCCCGGAGCCGGCTCGGCCGGTGTAGGCGGCGCGACTTGTGCTGGCGGTTGTACGGCGGGCGGCGCTGGAGGT
>JAQBTI010000228.1 GCA_027624995.1 Chloroflexota bacterium | reverse complement strand
ATCGAGGCTATCGTTGAGGAGGTCGCCGCCTGATGTCGTTTACACACCTATTGACGTGACCTCACTCCAAGAAGATGCTTCGTCGGCGACGCTGGTTGGAGGGCCGGGGTGGTTGACCGACTCGAAGAAGATGCTTCGTCGGCGACGCTGTTTGGATGGCCGGAGTGTTTGACCGACTCGAAGAAGATGCTTCGTCGGCGACGCTGTTTGGAGGGCTGGGGTGTTTGACCGACTCCTCAGCATGACAGGATGATGCTTCGTCGGCGATGCTGTTTGGAGGGCGGTGGTGATTGACCGACTCGGAAGAAGGTGCTTCGTCGGTGAGGCCGGTTGGAGGGCCGGGGTGATTGACCGACTCCTCAGCATGACAGGAAGATGCTTCGTCGGCGACGGTGGTTGGAGAGCGGTGGTGATTGACCGACTCCTCGGCATGACAGAGCCCTCGCCGGGGCATCTTGAAGGGAGTCGGCGCCATCGACCCAAATAGCTACGACCCCGCTAGCTTGCGGCCTAGCCTCTCGCCTCGATGGGGGTGTAGTCGCGTTGGGGCTCTCCCAGGTAGACCTGTGTGGGGCGGGCGATGCGCTGCTCTGGGTCGGCCATCATCTCGCGCCACTGGGCCATCCAGCCCACGGTCCTGGGAATCGCGAACAACACCGGGAACATGTCTGTGGGAAATCCGATTGCCTGGTAGATGATCCCTGAATAGAAGTCAACGTTGGGATAGAGCTTTCGCTCCACGAAGTAGTCGTCCTCCAGGGCTATCCTCTCCAGCTCGAGCGCGATATCGAGCAGTGGGTTCCTCCCCACGGCGTCGAAGACCTCGTCGGCGAGCTTCTTGATCACCGCGGCCCGGGGGTCGTAGTTCTTGTAGACGCGGTGGCCGAACCCCATGAGCCTGCCCTCGCCTCGCTTTACCGCTTCAATGGCCTCCGGCACCTTGTCTTTCGATCCGATCTTGGTAAGCATCCGGACGACCGCCTCGTTGGCGCCTCCGTGGAGCGGTCCGTAGAGGGCGGCACAGGCGCTGGCCAGCGCCGAATATGGGTCTGCCTGAGAGCTTCCGACAACGCGCATCGCGGTGGAGCTGCAGTTCTGCTCGTGCTCGGCGTGGAGTATGAACAGCACGTCGAGGGCCTTTTCGATCACCGGGTCCGGCCGGTAGGCGCTGTCGGCCAACGGATGGAACAGCATGTTCAGGAAGTTCCCGACATAGGACAGGTCATTGTCGGGGTGGATGTATGGAAGGCCCAGGCTATGCCTGTAGGCAAAGGCCGCGATAGTCGGCATCTTGGCGATCGCTCTGAAGGTCTGGAGCTCGGTGGATGATGGGTCGAGGACTTTCTTGGCATCCGGATAGAAGGTCGACAGTGCTCCAACGGTGCCCACCAGGATACCCATGGGGTGTGCGTCATAGCGAAACCCTTCGACGAACTTCTTCACGTTTTCGTGGACCATGGTGTGGATGGTGATGTTGTGCGTCCACTCGTCCAGCTCTAGCTTTGTTGGAAGAGAGCCGTTGACGATCAGGTATGCCGTCTCCAGGTAGGTCGAGCTCTCTGCCAACTGTTCGATCGGATACCCACGGTATCTGAGGATGCCCTTATCGCCGTCGATGTAGGTGATCTCGCTGCGACAAGATGCCGTGTTGGCAAAGCCGGGGTCGTAGCTCATCAGCCCGAAGTCGTCTGGGGAGGTCTTGATGCGGCGAAGGTCCGTCGCGCGAACGGTCCCGTTTTCGATGGGCAGGCTGTACTCGATGCCGGTCCGGTTGTCGACGACGGTCAATGTGTCGGAGGACATCTGAGGTCTCCTTTTGTTGGGCGGGTCTGGGGTGTGTCTTCAGTGTAACAGGGGTGGTGAGGCGAAGGTCTATCGACGGACGACCATTGCCTATCGCTACCGCCGACTGCACCCAACCCCACAGATTCTTCGCTGCCGCTCAGAATGACATGTCGGTCTTTTTCGGTGGCAACCATGGTGAGCGGCAGACGCTTAGCCTGTTCGGCGGCCGGCCAGGTGCGATTCGATGCATTCGAAGAACTGGTTGATATTCGCCTTGGCGACGCTGCCCATGAGCCTCTGGCCTACTCTCGCCAGCATTCCGGTCACCAGGGCCTCTCCTTCAAAATTCAACTCCGTGGCCTCCCCGGCTTCTACCAGGGAAATCGTCCCAGTACCCTTCACGGCGGTCCTGGCGCCTTTGCCCTCGACGGTCATTCGGTAGGACGCGGGTCCATCCTTGTCAGACAGTTCGAGCGTCCCGATGTAGGTACCGGTAACCACGCCGACCCCGACTTTCACCTCGACCTGATAGTTGTCGGGCGCAAGGGCGGTGAACTCACGAACGCCCGGGATACACGACTTAACGACTTCCGGGTCCATCAGAGTGTCCCATAGCTGCTCTCTCGGTACGTCGAATCGATACGATCCGCTGAGTTTCATGGAGCAGCCTCCTTGGGTGTTGTCGCGTCGCTAAATGTACCAGCGCCGGGTTCCCGAGCCAAGCGGGGGAATGGATTCAGAGCCTCCGCGGGAATGACGACGGGACGGGATTCGCGCGCAGTCCTCGGCTTGTGGCATTTTTCACCCAATTGACATCCTCACGGCCCTCTCATACCCTAGCCGCGAAAGTAAGGTGCCCCCGCGCCACGTCGAAACTCAGGAATCACTTCATTCAACATCCTGGGAGGAGGTCACACGTGAAAGTCCCCGTGGTAATAACCATCAACGGGAAGTCCTACAGTGAGGAGGTCGAGCCACGCCAGTTGCTCGTGCACTTCATCCGCGAAAACGCAGGCCTGACAGGCACGAAGGTCGGCTGCGACACCAGCCAGTGCGGTTCTTGCACGGTGAAACTGGACGGTTCCATCGCGAAGTCCTGCACGACCCTGACCGTCCAGGCCGACGGCTCGTCGATAACCACGATCGAAGGCCTGTCGGACGGAGTGGACCTCCACCCGTTGCAGGAGGCGTTCTGGAACAAGCACGGTCTCCAGTGCGGGTTCTGCACTCCCGGCATGATCATAACGGCCGAGGAGCTGCTCCGGAACAACCCCGACCCCACACGCGAAGAGATCAGACACGGGCTTGAGGGAAACATGTGCCGCTGCACGGGCTACCAGAATATCGTGCTGGCCGTCGAAGAGGCCGCCAGGGTGATGGGAGGCAAGTCATGACGACCCGAGTATTTAGCTCAGGCATCCGCCGCCGTGAGGACCCCAGACTCATCACCGGGCGGGCCTCCTACACCGATGACATCAAGCTGCCGGGGATGGTGCACGCGGCGATTCTTCGCAGCCCGTACGCCCACGCGAGGATAAAGTCCGTCGACACGAGCGCGGCCTCAAGCCAGCCCGGAGTCCTGGCGGTCTTCACGGGGCAGGACACGGACGGCGTGCTGAACGGCATTCCGTGCGCTTGGCTGGTTCCGAACTCCGACCTCAAGACGCCGGAGCACCCTGCGATAGCCAAGGACAAAGTCCGCTATGTAGGAGACGCTGTCGCGGTCGTGGTCGCGGAGAGCCGCTACCAGGTCGAAGACGCACTCGAACATATCGACGTCGACTATGAGACGCTGGACGTGGTCATCAACCCTAGGGAAGCTGCCCAGGACGGCGCTCCCCAACTTCACGACGACGTCCCGAACAATATAGCTTTCACATGGGCTGTCGCCGGAGGAGACGCCGATGCCGCTTTCTCGGACGCCGCCGTTACGGTGAGCGACACTATCACCCTCCAGCGGCTGATCGCCAATGCCATGGAGCCGCGGGCGGCGATCGCGCAATGGGTCGCTGCCACCGGCGACCTGACGCTCTGGAGCACGTCGCAGAATCCTCACATCGCCCGATTCCTGACTTCGGTCGTCACCGAAGTGCCGGAGCACAAGATTCGAGTGATCGCTCCAGAGGTCGGCGGCGGATTCGGGAGCAAGATTCCGTACTATGCCGACGAAGCCATCACGGCGTTCTGCGCGATGAAGCTTGGGGTCCCGGTCAAGTGGAACGAGACGCGTAGCGAGAACTACCAGGTGACGACTCAGGGCCGCGACCATATCCAGGAGGTGGAGATGGCGGCGACCAGCGATGGGAAGATAACCGGGCTCCGGGCCACGGTTTACGCTGGGCTGGGCGGGTATCTCTCGACCGCCGGGCCCGGCATCCCGACCATCCTGCATGGCCTGATGTACTCGGGTCCTTACGACATCCCGAACATCAAAGGCACTGTCTACGGAGTGTTCAACAACGGCACCCCGGTGGACGCGTATCGCGGAGCCGGCCGGCCGGAGGCAACGATGCTCGTCGAGCGCCTCGTGGACCTGCTCGCGGCCAAACTGGACCTTGATCCTGTGGAATTGCGCCGGAGGAACCTGATACCGAAGTTCGAAAACGGTCACGATGTGGCCACGGGATTAACGTACGACAGCGGGGACTACG
>JAQBTI010000227.1 GCA_027624995.1 Chloroflexota bacterium | reverse complement strand
CCCGCACGAATAGCTTGGATCGAAAAGACTACCGGCCGATGGCCGGTAGTCTATGAGCAGTGCCAGGTCCTGTCAAACGTCTCCGATTGTCCGGGTCAATTCGGCAGATTCACCACGCTCCCGTGGACCGGCGACGGGTGAACCTCATGCCCGCGACGGCGACCGCGAACAGGCTGGGGACTGCGATTACCACGGGCAGCACACCGCCCGGGTTCAGTGTTCGCTGCTGCATGACGTGGACCTGTACAGATGGACTCGCCAGGAGTTGTGTGGCCATAGGTGGCGATCCGGAGACCTCCATGACCACGATGTAGACCGCGACCTCGCCCTTGAGTATAGGACTTACCTTCCAGGTCTGGGTGGCCGTCGAGCCGGGCGAGATCGGCGCGATGCTCAGGGTCCGGACCGGCGACCAATCCTCCGGGTCTATGTACGTTTTGAGATCGAGGCTTACGACGTTCAAGTGCGCGACCAGGGGCAGCGTCGCCTCGGTTCGGTCATTCGTGATTTCGGTGGTGAACTCGAACGAGGTGCCGATCAGTGCCGAGACATCCGTCTCGCTCAGTCTGATGGTCAGGCCTTCGGCGGCCTCTGCGTCGCCGGGCGACTGAAGGGACGCAAGCGCCAGGGTTGCCGTTAGGGCCAAAACAACTAGAGTGCCGGTCATGATGCGCCTCATCGGCCGAACCCCGGATGGAGTTGGAGGCGCCCTGACAGAATGACGGCCGCTACAAGACCTAATAGAAATGCGATGATGGGAGCGACAAGCCATGTCGTCTCCTGGCCCCAGCCGTGGTTGGCGACGATAACCTTGTCCATGAACCGTGCTCCGCTGGCTACCGGATTTATTCGAACAAGAAACTCTCCCAGCCAACCCTTCGTGGCCCCACCTGGGAGTTGACTGGGCGCCAGCATCGCGATGAACAGGAACGCGCTGACCACCATGCTGACCCTATTTGCGCCCGAGAATATGCTGATGATCAGCCCCAGACACGCGAACGCTACCGCGAGAAGGGTCCCCACGAGGGCTCCGGATCCAATGGCGTCAAAAAAGGCTTCTGGACTGACACGGAGTATCCACGCGTAGGGAAACGAGGCCACCAGAACAGCGACCCAGATGGACAGGGCCGCGATGAGTTTGCCCATCGCAATCTGCCGGGACGACACGGGAGTCAAGGTCGAGCCCTCCCCCGGGGCACTCTCGACACGTATGGACCCGCCATGAGCCTCCGCGATCCACCGGCTGATCGCCAGTCCCAGCCCGGCCCCGCCGTCTGAGCGGCTTCGTGCCTGGTCAACACGATAGAAGCGGTCGAATATCCGAGGGACATGCTCTTCCGAAATACCTTCGCCCGTATCACGCACCCACATCTCTACGTCGTCGGCCGTCTCGCTCCAGCCGACGGTGACTCGCCCGCCCGCGGGAGTATGTTTAATAGCGTTGTCCAGGAGGTTCAGCAGGAGCTGAATCAGCAGGTCCTCGTCTGCCCGGACCGTGACTCCGTTGCCCGAGACGGAGCTCAGTTCTACATTCTGCTGACCCGCGATCGATTGCAAATGGTCCACTGCCCCCTCGACCAGGTCGGCGACCGCAACATCCTCGAGCGACAGAGGGATCTCTCGGGCGTCGGCACGAGTGAGTGTGAGAAGGCTGCCCGCTAGATGGATCAAACGGTCGACCTCGTCGTTCACCGCCTGCAATACGTTTCGGTAGTCCTCCGGTTCCCGCTCCTTCTGAAGCGCCACGTCGAGCTGGCCCTTCATGATCGTCAGGGGGGTCCTGAGCTCATGCGAGGCGTCCGCCGTGAACCGGCGTTGTCGCCGAAAGGCGTCGTCTAGCCGTGCGATCATCTCGTCAAACGTGCTCGCCAGCCGGCCGACCTCGTCGTCCGGCAGTTGGAGGTCCAGCCGCTGGCTGAGGTCTTCCGCGGTTATTCGTCGCGCCAGACCGGTTACCCTCTCCACCGGGGCAAGCGCTCGTCGGGCAAGGAACATGCCTCCGAACACGGCCAGCGCCAACGTGACAGGATAGGCCCCGCCCATGATGAGCAGGAGCCTCAATAAGGTGTCCGCTACATCTTCTTCAGACTGTCCGACTTCGAGTACTCCAACTATCCGGCCGTCGAGCCGGATAGGCTCGATTACGGTCCGCATCGGTTCTCCGCTGTGTCGCGCGCCGACCCGGCTGTTGCTAGTCTCGCCCAATAAAGAACTCATCAGGGCATCCCGATCTACCGGGACCGCATTCGGCGCCGTATCGTCGTACGTCAGCTCCAATGAGGCGTCGAAGATGCGCGTAAACCGTTCGTCGTTGCCCGACCCCTGCGACGGGCCGACGGCAAGGACCGGGCGGTCGTCTTCGAGACGAATCGCGTCCAGCAACGCGGCGGCCTGGACTTGAATGGAGTCGTCGAGACTGCCATACAGCGATTGCCGAAGGGTAAAGAAAATGCCGGCGCCGAAGACCGCCAGTATGATCGCGAGCAGCGCCACGTACCAGAGGGTCAGCCGGACGCGTATGGAAAGAGGCCTGCTCAAACTATCCTACGTTGGGGACGCTATGCGGTAGCCCGCGCCTCGCACTGTCTGGATTAGCTTGTCCGTGAACCGGTCGTCGATCTTTCGTCGAAGGTTTCGTATATGGACGTCGATGACGTTGGTCGCGTTGTCGAAGTCGTAGTTCCACACGTGTTCGGCGATCATCGTTCGGGTCAGGACCTGGTTCTGATGGCGCATCAGGTATTCGAGCAGGCGGCCTTCCTTCGCTGTCAGGTCGATGGCCACGCCGTCCCGCGAGACTTCCATGGTAGCGGCGTCGAACTTGAGACCGGCGACCTCCAGGACATTGCCCGTCAGCGCGGGTTCCCTGCGAAGCAATGCCCTCAGCCTTGCGAGAAGCTCCGCGAACGCGAACGGCTTCACTAAGTAGTCGTCCGCACCGCTATCTAGACCCTTGACCCGGTCTTCGATGGCATCTCGGGCGGTGAGCATCAGGATTGGAGTGCGGACACCCCGGTTCCGCAGCGTCCTGCTGACCTCAGTCCCGGCCAGGCCGGGCAGCATGACGTCTAGCACGATGATGTCATAGTCCGCCACGGCGGCCCAGTCGAGGGCCTCGTTGCCGTCAGTGGCGACGTCTACGGCGTACCCGTGTTCCGATAGTCCCCGACTTATGAAATCGGCAATTCGGGTCTCGTCTTCGACAAGCAGTAGGCGCACGTCCTCGTTCCTCGGGGACAGTATACCGGGGCATCGTGAAGCGGAGATGAACGCGGCCTTGACGCCCGGCGGCGCTTTGAAGATGATGGGCGCGCTCGGCCTACAATGGGCGCCGGGAGAAAGAGTTCAGCGAGGTGTGAGATGCCGAGGATAACGCTTACCGTCCCCGATCTTGCCAGGAATGCAGGACGAGGTCATAGCGGGCTTCCTGGAGGCCAGGTCCATGGTCGAAGCCTACACACAGGTCCCGCCATTGAACTAGCTTGCAAGGGGACCTCCTGCTGGATGCACATCGAGAGTCGCAATGCGGTGCGGTGGTTCGACGGGCTCACCACGAACGTAGCTCCGGTCTTCCGTTCGCCCTGAGCTTGTCGAAGGGCAATGCGGGCTACGCGACACTTCTTGTGCGAAGCCCGTTGGGGGAGAAACATGCGCATGGAGGATGCAAATGTCGGAACTTCAGATAGCCGATGACTCACGGGGCAGCGAGCTCTTTCCCGAATACGCCGCGCTCTACGCGCTGATCGCGGCCGAGGTCGAGGGCTTGACCGACCAGCACCTCGACTTCGAATCAGACACTTGGGAGTGGAGCGAATGGAGCATTCGCCGTCAGCTCAGCCACATGGCGTCGCTCATTTACCGCTGGCTGATCATCCGATGGGACGAGACCCTTTTCCCAAACGGCTCACACGGTGTCGAGGATGTTGAGGGGGTGGCCACGGCCACCGACCGCCGCATGGACAAGGAGCATTACTGGGAGCTGCCGGTCATCATGGCAAAGCTGGAGGAGGGGATCGACCTGGCCCAACGCGTTTTGGCAGAGCGTTCAGTAGGTTTCCTTCGGAGCCAGACAGTGTTACGCGAGGATCCCGGGTCGGCGGAGGCGGACCTCATCAGGAGCGCCCACAAGACTGGCGTCACTTTGACGGTAGACGGTGGCACGATCTGGACGGTTGAGGCGACCATGCGGCACATCTACTTCGAGGAGACCACGCACCTGTACAACATCCAGCGGCTAAAGCGAGCCCAGAGACTGCCGACAGCAGTGGAGGTCCCGAGGGTCGGCTACTGGACCGTCGAGGGCTGGGACACGAGCGAGCCGTAGGCGCAGAAGGCGCAGCGGCCTTTTGGAGGGCGGTAGGTAACCTGGCTGTGCACGGGAGGTACCCTCAAAAAGTGTGTAAATAATCAGGCGGTGTAACCTACCTCTGAGCAAACGGGCTCGA
>JAQBTI010000226.1 GCA_027624995.1 Chloroflexota bacterium | reverse complement strand
CCGCATAGCGCGAGTTCAGCACCAGTCGTCCGAGCGAGTGCATCTCCTGCGGGTTCAAGAAATGGCGTAGTCCATCAGGCATGGGTCGAAGTTTGTCGGAATCGTTTGGATGACCGCCGAACACGCGCCAGCCATGCCGACGGAGCGTTCTGACGCATCGAACGTGGCAGCCTACTCTCGGAACTACTCGAAGTTCATCGTTTCCTCGATGATGTAATGAGGCCGGGCCTTCACTTCGTCGAAGATAGCGCCAATGTATTCGCCGATGACGCCCAGAAAGATCAGCTGGATCCCGCTGAACACGGCCACAAGCATGGCGAGAGCAGTCCACCCAGGGGGCAGATCGTCCGTCATGAAGTAATTCACCAGCACGTACGCCCCGTAGAGGAAGCCCAATCCCGCAAATGTCAGGCCGATCATGCTGGCCAATCGCAACGGTTTCTTGGAGAAGGAGAGCATGCCGTGCAATGCAAGCCTGAGCATGGATGACATGTTGTATTTGCTCTCGCCGCCGAGGCGGGGATTCACCTTAAAAGAGACTGCAGTATGTGGAAATCCCACCCACGCGATGAGGCCGCGCAGAAACAGTGTCCGTTCCCGGATTTTCTCCTGGAACAACTCCACCACGCGACATGAGATCAGCGTAAAGTCCGAAGCATTTGCGTAGATTGCGGAAGACGACAAGCGTTGCAACACCCAATAGTAAATACGTGAGGTCACTCGGCGCGCAGAGGCCGTCGCCGAGTAGTCGGCTTTGACAGTGTAGACCACGTCGTAACCATCTTCGTAATGGCGGAGCATCTCGGGGATGAGTTCAGGCGGGTGCTGTAGATCGCAGTCCATCATCACCGCGACATCGGAGTGACAGTGATCGATTCCGGCGAGAAGAGACATCTGGTGCCCGAACCGAGACGATAACGCCAGGATTTGGATACGTTTTTCTTCTGCCGCGAGGCCTTTCAGGATCTCTAGTGTACGATCCCCGCATCGGTCCACCACGAACAGGATCCGCCACTGGTACCGGTCTTCCAGACTCTTTAGAACGGCCGACAGGTCCGCGAAAAAGCCGGCAATGACCGCCTCCTCGTTGAGTACAGGCGAGATTACGGTCAGCGTCTTCATTTTACAATTCTCCCACAGCCTAGGAATTCCCGTCGCCCTACACCACGTAGTCGTTGAGTGCCCGGCCATAGACTTCCTGATGCTCTCGGATCCACTCTATGGTTCTAGAGAGGCCCTCATCGAGGCTCACCGCTGGCGACCATCCCAGAAGACTCCGTGCCAGGCTGTTGTCGGATAACAACCGCTCAACCTCACTGCCCTCAGGCCGGACGCGACGCTCCTCATTGACGGGCCTGGCATCCACGCCCATCAGGCGGGCCATCAAGTCTACGAGGTCGCGAATCGAGATCTCCTGTCCGGTCCCCAGATTGATATGGCGACCGATCACGTTCTCCGCCTGGGCGGCCCGCATCATGCCCGCTACGGTATCCAGCACGAAAGTAAAATCCCGGGTGGGAGACAGGGATCCGAGGCGTACCTCGGGCCCCTTCAGCAGTTGCGCGGCAATCGTTGGGATCACGGCCCGGACTGACTGACGGGGCCCGAACGTGTTGAACGGGCGAACGGTCACCGCAGGCAGTCGAAACGACTGCCAGTAACTCTCAACGAGCTTGTCAGCCGCAATTTTGCTGGCGGAATACGGAGATTGCCCTTGAAGCGGGTGCTTCTCGTCAATCGGCACATATTGCGCGGTTCCAAACACTTCGCTGGTTGACGTGTGAATGAGGCGGCCGACCCCGGCCTCGCGGCAGGCGTTGAGTACGTTGAGCGTGCCCCCCACGTTTACCGCGGAAACTTCCGACGGGTTTATATAGGAATACGGAATGCTGATCACGGCCCCCAAATGGAACACGATTTCGGCATCCCGGACCAGATCCGACACCGAGGCAGCATCTCTTAAGTTGCCCTGAATCACCTCGACGTTTTCGCCCAGGGCAGGGTCCGTGCGCGACAGCCAGCCGAAAGCTCCGGAACCGACATAGCGCACCAGGGCTTTTACTTTGGATCCTTTCCGGGCCAGCGTCTCAACAAGGTGGCTGCCGATGAATCCGCCCGCACCCGTCACGACCACGGGCTTCTCTTTCCAGAAAATGTCGTTACCTGTTTTCGTCATCTGTCTACTCCTCGGGAAGGTCCAATTTCTCCATCAGTTCATGGGCGCGTTCGTAATCGTCTGGCAGACCTATGTCGAGCCAGTTGCAGTCCGGCATGTAGGCTTTGACACGCTGGGTGTCGTTCACCAGGGCCTGGACGAGTTCGGGCAGGTCATACCTGCGGTTGCGCGGTATCATCCGAAGCACATCCGGTGATAGGATGTAGATCCCCATGCTTACGTAGTAGCTATAGGAAGGTTTCTCGATGTAGCGCTCCAAGTTGCACTCCCCGTCTACCTCCACCACGCCGTAGTCGATGCAGACGTCGCGTTGCGTCAGGGCTATCGTTACCGGACAGCCATGCGACCGATGATAGACTATCATGTCGGAGAAATCGAGATCCGTCAGGAGATCGCCGTTGGCGACAATGAATGGTTCTTGAACGTCGCCGATAAGCGCGAGAGGACCGGCGGTGCCCAGGGGTTCCTCTTCGTAAGAGTACGCGATCTGCAGCCCCAGTTTCTCGCCGTCACCGAAGTAGGCCTCAACGAGGGCCCTCAGGTAGCCCACGCAGATCGTCACGTCGACGACGCCGTGCTGTTTAAGGCGACGCAGCAAGATTTCCAGGATTGGCCGGTCGCCCACCGGCATCAGTGGTTTCGGAAGAATAGTCGTGTAGGGGGCCAGGCGTCTGCCAAGGCCACCAGCCAGAATCACGGCCTTCATGCCCTCATCCTCTCTCGCTCGAGGCAGTAGGCGAGGATGTCTCGCATGCTTTCCCGGACGGTTATGGATGGGGACCACCCGGTGTGCGCCTGGATCTTCTCGATGCACCCGGCCTGGCATCTTACGTCTTCGGGGCCGCACTCTTCGCTGGACAGTTCTACGTCCACCTCAGCCATCTCAATCAGCAATCGCACGACGTCCTTAACACGAACGCCCTTGCCGGAGGCAACGTTGTAAGCTTCGCCAGGCGTTCCCCTATCCATCACCGCGACCATGGCTCGCACGGCATCCCGCACGTCTACGAAATCTCTGAAGTTCTCCAGGTATCCGAGCTTGAGAATCGGGGGTTGGAGCCCGAGTTTAACCCGCGCCAACTGGTGCGCGACGCCCGGACAGAGAAAGGCCTCGCTCTGCCCAGGTCCGACGACGTTGAACTGGCGAACACAGAAGGTCGGCAGCCCTGTTGTCGTGAAACGCTGCTGGAGCATCAGGTCCGCGCAGGCCTTACTCACAGCATAATCCGTGGCCGGCCGTAGAGGTGAGTCCTCGCGTAGCGGGGTCGCCCCTGCTCCCCCGCCGTAGACGGCTCCAGTACCCGCACCGAGTACCCGGATTGGCCTTGAATTTGCGTCCACAGCTTTTAGTAGAGCGGCCGTACCCAGTACATTAATCCGATAGATTTCCTCCGGATCCCCTCTCCCCGTGCGTCCGGCGAGGTGAAAGATGCCGTCAACGTCGTGTTGTTCGAGTAGATCGGCCAGCAGGGCTCCATCGAACACGGAGCCCCTGACCATCGGGGAGTCTTCCTCTACTTCTTCCGGGCTGAGGTCAAGGCCTACGGTCCCGTGGCCGTTCGTCTTTAGGCATCTGACCAGGTGCGATCCGATGAAACCCTTGGCCCCTGTTACCAGTGCCATCATGAAGAGGTCGGCGCCTCCCGGCAAATAGGCAGGTGCCGATCGAATGCTCGCTCGGTGGCGGGCTTCCAGAAGAGCGCCCACGACCTCGTGCACTCTGGTGAGAAGAAGTCACTCACCGACTGGCCCGAGCCCGTGCCTGCGGAGATCGTTCTCGAGATGGACTTTCACGAGCTAGACCATGTCAGAACTCCGCCGGGAAGGCAAGATCGAGGTTCAGGATCTATCTGAGGTGCATGGGGGAATCATCCGTGAGGGAACGACTTTCCAACCACGCGAAGCGCGCATCCCGCCGTTGTGTCACCCGGGGTCGCGAACGAGCTACCAATCTTCTGTTTCGAATGGGTCGCGGCCTGGATTAGGTCGCAGGAGCTAGCGGTTGGACGGGCCCAGCACAGCCCAATAATCGCCATTGCTCAGAATGAGGACACGTCTGCCGGAGTAGACGAAGTGAATATTGCGCTGAACGGTCGAGTGTTGTCCCAGCGCGATGTCGAGGGAGAGCGTCGACGCGGGTTCATGTTGCTGCACGAGTTCGAAGCGAATCATCGGCTGGTCGGCGACGTTGGAGATCTTTTTGAGGGCACGAATGTCGAAGTCGTAGCCATACGGGGACGCCAGGGACGTCGGCAGGTCTGAGCTCGAGCCGAC
>JAQBTI010000225.1 GCA_027624995.1 Chloroflexota bacterium | reverse complement strand
GAGCCCGTTTGCGCAGAGGTAGGTTACACCGCCTGATTATTTACACACTTTTTGAGGGTACCTCCATAGCGGCTTCTATGGAGCAAGCAAAGCGTTCGGCGAAATACTGGGGAGAGTCTACGTCGATCATTACGGACTATCGGTGCTTTGTATCAGGATAGTTCAGGTGAACGCCGAGAATCGTCCCCGCGGCCCTCGCTGGTTCAGCCACAATGACGTAGAGCAAATGGTGCGTCAATGCATTGAGGTGAAGGACGTTAGCTTCGGGGTCTACTACGGTGTCTCAGCCAACAGTCACGCTGTCTGGGACCTCTCCAGTTCCGAGCGAGACCTGGGTTACCGGCCAGGTGACGGGATCAGAACCGACGCCTGGAGTACTAGGACCCGGCCCGGTAATCGTCGTCCGGAAGGACCACTCCTAAGCCCGGAGTCAGGTCCCACGTCTCGTCCTGAAGTCCACGCAGATAGTCGATCTGTCCGTGGTGGTTGTTCTTGTGCGTAATCAAGTGTCTGAGCATGGACGCGACCGTGCGCTCGGGTTCCGACGGGTCCGGGACGGCGCCCAGGTCCTCGGGCGCGAGGGTAGACAGATACTGCCGAGTCTGCCCGTGGACGGCCTCAAGGTAACCGAGCAGCACCTCTAGGCTCGGCATCGCCAGAGAACGAAGTCCAGGTCTGTCCGCCGGTTCCGGCGCATTGAGGGGCTGTCCAAAGGCCCGGTACCAGTCATCCGATTCCCATAGATCGGTCGCCCTGCCCTCCAGACTGGTCGTCCTCCGGTCCTCGCCCCGTGCAACGTGCCACAGGATGAACCCGATATTGTTGGACCGCGGGGAGGGCCGCCAAAGCACGTTCTCCTGCGTAAGGTCTTTGCAAGATCCCAGCAACCGAATCTGGACCTGGGCCAGGCATTGGGAGATAAAACTGATCGTATCCACTAGAATCCTCCGAGTGCTCATCTCTGGTCTTGCCCGGGCAGTTGAGGGCCTCCGTCACTATATCAAGCAGAGCGCTGACCCAATGGCTCGTCCAGGACGGTCAGCTTCGCGCAGCATAGGCGCGCAGCTTCTCCTGGAACCCTGGGTGGTTTACGACTTCACGGTTCACGATGTTGGCCGGCACCCGCCCGGCCGCGATCTCCAGGACACTTGCAAATGCGCTACGGCCGATGCCCTGAAAGCACTGGTCGGTCATGCCCATCGCGTGCGGCGTCAAGATGACGTTGTCGAGCGACAGAATGGGGTCGTCCGGGTCGGTGGGCTCCTTTTCGAACGCGTCTATGGCGGCCCCCTTTATGCGCCTCTCCCGAAGAGCGACGGTCAATGCCTCCTGGTCGACAATCGGCCCCCGGGCCGCGTTTACCAGAAAGGCACTCTTCTTCATCAGCGCCAGCCGGTCAGCGTTGATCAGACGGTAGGTCTCGTCGTTCAGCATACAACAGACGCACACGAAGTCGGCGGTGCTCATCAGCGTGTCGAGGTCGACCAGTTCGACGCCTAGGGCCGCCGCGTCCTCCTCCCTAGCATAGGGATCGTACGCGATGTGTCGCATCTCGAAGGGCCGGATCAGTTTGAACACCTCGCGGCCGATATTGCCCATGCCCACAAGCCCAAGTACCCGCCCTTGAAGCCCGACGCCCGGCTCGACGTATCTCTCGTCCCAACGGGACTCGCGCGTGATACGGTCCATCCACATCAGTTTGTGGCCAAGCGCCAGAATGAATGCGACGTAGGAAGAAGCCATCGGCCGGCGCACTCCGTCCGGCGTAATAGTGAGCGCGACGCCTCTCTCTGTGCACGCAGGGACATCGACGGTGTCGTATCCGACACCGAACCGCGCCACCAGCGTCGGCCGATCGGCCCCTTCGAAGGTCCCGGACGAGACCCTCCTTCCGAACACCGCCAGTGCGTCATAGTCCCGAACGTCGTCGGGAGTAAGGACAGCGCTATCTCCCCGCATGAATTCCCACTCTATATCCGCGCGCCCTGCCAGCAGGTCCAGGCCGATATCGGCCGGGTTAAAGGCGCCCGAACTCCCGACGTGGTCACTCGTCAGTCCTACACGGAATTTTCCTGCCACTATTGGTCTCCTTATGTGTGGTCGTCGGACGGGACTCGCCATCACGAGGCCGGACCGCGACGCCGACGGTTCCTCTAGGTGCGAGGATTATAGCCGACGTTGCCGTACCGAGCACCTCTGCGTATAATCGGCCCACTTTCAACCGCCCCCAAATGGAGCAGACAATGGACAAACTCGCCTTCGTGGACACCCATTTCCACCTCTGGGACATGGATAACCCCGACCTATACTACGAGGAGTTCCAGCCGGAATACGGACACCCGATTATCGGCGACGCCTGGGAAGACTTGAAACAGCCTAACTACCTGGTCGACGACTTTATCGCCGAGACCCGGAACTCAAATGTGACTAAGGCGGTCCACGTTCAGGCAGCGCTCGGCATTCCCGACCCGGTCAACGAGTCAGCGTGGCTCCAGGCTGCGGCCGACCGTACCGGGTTCCCTCACGCCATCGTCGCCTACAGCAATCTCAAGGACCCGAACGTCGAGGAGGAGCTCGGCCGCCACGTCGAGTACCCCAACGTCAAGGGAATCCGCGACTTCTCCGACGGCGACTACCTGGTCGACCCCGATTTCCATCGAGGCTACGCTCTGTTGGAGAAATTCAACCTTGTGGCGAGCGTGGACGTGAAGTGGGAGGACATGGGCAAGCTGCGAGACCTGGCGCGTAAGTTCCCCAACATCGCGCCGGTCTTGGACCACTGTGGCTTCCCGACGTCGCGGACCGACGAGTATTTCCTGAACTGGCGGACGGGCGTTCGGGACCTGGCGGAAGCTGAGAACGTCATCTGCAAGATTTCGGGCCTGGGGATGGCCGACCAAAACTGGACCGTGGAGAGCATCCGCCCGTGGGTCCTGACCTGCATCGAGGCGTTCGGTCCCGACCGGTGTATCTTCGCCACCAACTGGCCCGTCGACAAGCTGTTCAGCAGCTACGACGCGGTCATCGACGCCTACACAGAGATCATCGCCGGCTTCAGACGGGACGAGCAGGTCGCCATGTTCTCCGGCAATGCCGAAAAACTATACGGCATCTTACCCTGGCTCCCTGTAGGGGCGACTCGCTGAGTCGCCCTCCCTCGGAGGCCAGGTCCTCGTCACTCTAAATAAAAGACCTGCTCCAGCGAGACCATCGACTGGTCCGGACGTCCAGACAGCTGCTCAAAATACTCCCCCATGAACTCCTGCCACCTCAGGTTCACCTCTTCACCGGCCATCCCTTCGATGCTCTTCGCGATGCTCTCCTCCGCCTCCACGTATCCGAACATCTGGCCGTCCTCGGCGAGAAACAGCGAGTAGTTCCGCCACCCGTGCCGTTGGAGAGCGTCAAGCATCTCAGGCCAGATCTCGGTGTGCTTCTGCTTGTACTCCTCCATTTTGTCCTCACGGACCTTGAGCAGGAACGCGGCTCTTTCCATCTAATTCCCTCCTCCTGACTCGGCGATCTTTACCGGCAGACCGGACGCCGCCGACTTGTAGGCAGCCTCCAATAGCTCCACGGTGCGTGCCGCTATCCTTCCAGGCGCGAGGTTCTCACCTTGACCCATCGTTAGGTCTGCAAGTGTGCGCGAGGTCAGGTCGGCCGGGTAGATCTCACCCTCGGCCAGGTCGGGCAGCACCTCGGAGGTCCCGTCGTTGAAGATGGCATCGGCTTTGCCGTGGATCATGTCCTGGCGTAGCTGGCCCTTCGTTCCGTAGTACCGGAACTCCTGGTTCTGGTCCTGGTTCATCCCGACGCTGCCGGTGGCCCCCATCGTACCGACGGCGCCGTTATCCAGCCGGTAGCTGATCGCGTCCACCAGGTCGACCTGCAAGTCGAAGTTTTCCATGTACGCGAACGTCTCGACCGCGTGGCGCCCAGTGACCCAAAAGACCATCCCCATCGCATGGGAGAGTTGCGTTTGTCCTTGGCCGCCGCCGGCGATCTTGGGGTCTGAGTAAGAATCGAGGTCAGGCCCGGTTACCGGATATTCGAACATCACGCGGTAGTCGTGCGGCCGGCTTCGCAGAAACGACTCCACCATAGAGGCGAACAACCCGGAGACGTGTAGTAGGTCTCCGATCGCCCCAGATTGCACAATCTCTCGAACACGGCGTGCCTGGCTCGTGAACTGGAATGTGGTCCCCACCATTAGCTCCAGCCCTTTCTCTTCGGCCCGCCGCACCAGGTCCCACGCGTGAGCGGCCGTAAGGACCATAGGCTTCTCTACCAGAACGTGCACACCCGCATCCAGGGCGTCACGTGCGATCTCGTAGTGGTAGACATGTGGCACGGCGATGACTACGCCGTCGACCTTGGGAAGCAGGTCGTGGTAGTCCTGAAATGTCCCCTCAACCTCGTAGAACGAGGCGGCCGCGCTCAGCTTGTCCGGGTTCGGGTCAGCGATGCCG
>JAQBTI010000224.1 GCA_027624995.1 Chloroflexota bacterium | reverse complement strand
AGCCAGACCCTGCCAGGGAACCTGACGATGCGGAGCGCGAACAGCAACACCTTGGGCAGGACGGACGGTGGGACCCGGGGCACTATGTCGCTCGCATTCACGACGCGGTAGATGGGCGTCTTGATCTGCTGGGCGAACCCGTATCCGCTAACCCTCGGCTGGCCGAAGGTGTAGCAGGCCCCGGTGGAGTCACTACCGATCTCGCGAGTCGCTATGAGCGCCAGCGCGCCGCCCAGGCTATGGCCGGTCATGTATAGCGTATAGCCCGCGTCGATCAATGGGGCAAGGTCGGAGCTGATCTTTGGGCGGACCAGGTTGAACGCCTCCCAGAATCCCTGGTGGACGGGGATGCCGCTCAGCCTCATGATAGTCTTCCGCGCCTTCAGGTCCGTCTTCCAGTCCTGGACCTTTCTCTCCGTCCCCCGGAAGCTAAGCACGAGGATTCCGGGTGCTCCCGAGCCTCGGCCATCTAGGTGCTCTTTAATCGACAGGAAGGCCTGGGTCTCACCGACGGCGTAGGTGCTTACGAGCTTGAATCCCAAGCGGGCCAGGCCGTTGACCAGCTCCTGCCGGGCCTCGTTCTGGCCCGCAGTGCGGTAGTTGCGGTAGAAATCGTTCAGGATATTTCGCGCGTGCTCGTCGTTCTTGGATGCCCTTATCTGGCCGATGACCTGGTCAAGGTCCTTGTCTCGAGGCTGCTCGAACGGGATGTAGGCGAGTCGCGACATCTCCGCCATCAGGACCGCGGTCCTGTCCGAGTAAGCGGCCCGCTTTATCGGTGGGAGGGATAGGACCGGATCGCTGGACGCGGGGTCGGTGGCTGGGTGCATGACCGGCCTCCTTCGGGGTATCGGGTCTCATGGTGACGATAGGGCTGTCACGAATCTCTCACGGAGCTAGGCGGTGGACGTGAAGGTGGGGACGAATCCTCACCCCAATCCTCTCCGTCAGTGCGAGGAGGCATACCCGCCGATCTCGGTGGGGCCTACTCGAGGTCGACGATCGCGTGGCCGCCGAGCACTTGCTGACCCGCCTGGACGTGGACCGTTTTGACGATCCCCGACCAGTCAGCCCGCAAGCTCTGCCGCATCTTCATCGCTTCGAGTACGCAAATCTCGTCGCCTGTGACCACCTGGTCGCCGGGCTTTACAGAGACCGAGATGATCGTTCCAGGCATCGGAGCGCGGAAGGCCTTGGTCGGGGAGGCTGGGCCGCTCGGGGCAGATGGGCTGGGCGGCGCGGTCTTCGGAGGGGCGGCCTCGGCTGCATGAACCGGGACGTGGTCGAGGTCTACGTCGACGGCTTTGCCGTCGACGAGCACGCGAACCGGGTTCACGTCGAGGTCGTCGACTTCGACTTCGAACCACCTGTCCTCGATCCTGACCCTCAGTTTGGTCGGCATGTTCCGAGAGCTTTCATAGTGGGGCACGCTGAGAGCAGGGATTCAAAAGCTTTAAATCCGGCGACCCCTCCGGTTGTCATCGGCGTTTTCACGTCAAGGGTAATCTGGAGATCAAGACGCCGGCGACGACCGCCGAGCCGATGACTCCGGCGACATTCGGACCCATTGCGTGGCCCAGCAGGAAGGTACGCGGGTTCGCCTGCTGTCCCATGTGGTGCGAAATGCGGGCCGCCATCGGTACGGCCGAAACGCCTGCGGAGCCTATCAGTGGATTGATCTTCTCTTTGCTGAACAGGTTAATCAGCCTGGCGAACAGCAGGCCCCCAGCGGTCCCAAGGCAAAAGGCGACCAGACCAAGCACGAGGATGACGAACGTGGTCCTGTCGAACACCGTGTCGGCTGATAGCTGTGCCCCGACGGTGATCATGAGGAAGATCGTGGCGATGTTAACGAGTTCGTTGGAGGCCGTAGAGGTGAGCCGAGGAACTACGCCGCTCTCTCGGAAGATGTTGCCTATCATGAACATCGAAATTAGGGGCGCGGAGCGTGGGACGACCAGGATAATGACGATCATGGCCAGTGTGGGGAAGAGCAGCTTCTCGCGTTGTGAGACCTCCCTGGGGGGCTTCATCTCGATCTTGCGCTCGCTCTCGGTGGTGAGAAGCTTCATGATCGGTGGCTGGATAAACGCGATCGCCGCCATGTATGAGTAGGCGATTACCGCCGTGATGCCCAGGAGCTCCGGGGCGAGCTTCGCCGACAGGAAGATCGCCGTGGGACCGTCGGCACCTCCGATGATCCCGATGGCGGCGGCCTCTTCGAGCGTGAAGCTAACGCCGAACCCTAGGGATTCCGTGGCGAGGGCACCCCAGAACGCAGCAAATATCCCGATTTGTGCAGCGGCGCCCAATAGCATCAGCTTGGGATTGGCTATCAGAGGACCGAAGTCTGTCATGGCCCCGATGCCCAAGAAGATGATCGGGGGTAGGAAGTTCCAGTATGAGAGGCCGTAGCGGAACACGATCCCGAATATGCCCGATTCCTGGTATCCGGACGATTCGCTGAACGTGGTGAGGCCCGTCAGAGGGAAATTGGCGATCAGTATTCCGAGGCCTATGGGCAGCAGCTCGTAAGGCTCGAGCTCCCTGGTAATTGCGAGGTATATGAAGACGAGCCCGACCACGAGCATCACGCCCTGGCCGAGATCGAGATGGTTGAGTCCTGTGTCGCGCAGGAAGTCGGCGAGCTCTGACAAGTTTGCTATCCCGTGAGACGAAGATACGTGGCCGGAGGGCTAGCCGCCGGCATTGTCGGAGGGTCCTGGAACGCGGGAACCACCGCGCAACGACGTCACCGCCGCTACAGCCGCAAGCGCCATGAGCCTTTTATCGGCGCTTGCCTTGACGGTCCGCTCCGCCATCTTGTCGGAAAGCCGGTCGATGACCTGCTCGGAGATCAGCCTGACTATCATGATCATCGCAATCAAGAGCAGGAGCAGGGCGAATGCGGTCCCCATTCCGAGTCCGGTCAGGATGCCGGCGTTTTCTGCTGTTTGGGCGTCTATGACCTTCTCCTACTCCTAGCGTGCTTGCAGGTCTCGGAACGTCCGTGATTGTACAGGGCCAAACGTTGGGCTAGCAAGCTGGCACCTTGCGGGGGCACCGCTTATAATTGGGGCGTCCTCGAAGCCGACCGGTTGGGTGAGGTCAGTGAGCTCGATAGACCTGAACTGCGATATGGGCGAGAGCTTCGGCGCATACAAAATGGGCCTCGACGAGGAGATCATCAAGTACGTCAGCTCCGCCAATGTGGCCTGCGGGTTCCACGCGGGAGACCCGATGTGGATGCGCCATACGGTCCGGATGGCCGAGGAGAACGATGTGGCCGTGGGCGCGCATCCGAGTTTCCCCGACCTGAACGGATTCGGCCGCAGAGACCTCGGGGCGTCTCCAGAAGAGACCAGGAATGATCTGGTCTACCAGATAGGCGCCCTTCAAGCATTCACGAGCTCCAAAAGGCTTCAGCACGTGAAACCGCACGGCGCTATGTATAACCGAGCAGTGGGTGACGAGCCACTGGCTCGTTCGATTTGCGAAGCAGTGCTGGAGGTAGACCCGAATATGGTCCTGGTGGCCCTGGCCGGCTCGCGGTGGGTTGCGATCGCCAAGGAGATGGGTCTTCGGGTGGCCAGGGAGATTTTCGCCGACCGGGCTTTGAACTCGGACGGCACCCTGGTGTCACGGTCGCAGCCGGGCTCGGTCCTCCACGACGTGGACGAGGTGGTTGATCGTAGCCTGAGGATGGTGACGGAAGGCAAGGCGACCACGCTGGACGGCGGCGAAATCGAGGTGCAGGCTGAGAGTCTTTGCGTCCACGGCGACACGCCTGGAGCCGTCGAGATGGCGAAGGCCCTCAGACAGGCGCTCGAGTCTGCCAACGTACGGGTCGTCCCATTGGGCACCCTGGTCTGAACAGGTCCGCAGACAGCACGGTGAACTACTGATGTATGAGTCTCCACTATTCCTCTCGGCCGGCGATCAGGCGCTGGTGGTAGAGTTTGGCGACTCCATCGACTCGGAGACCAACCGGAGGGTACACGGCCTGCTCCGAGCGGTGGAACGGAAGACGGTCAACGGGGTCATAGACCTCGTGCCCAGCTACAGGTCGCTTCTTATCAACTACGACCCATTGGTGACGACTGCGAGGGAGCTGAAAGAGCGGATTACGGCACTCGATGGCAAGCTCCGCGACCGCGCCTTGAAGCCTAAGAGGGTGGTCAAGCTACCGACGCTATACGGCGGCGAGTACGGCCCGGATCTGGAGTTCGTGGCCGAGCACACAGGACTCTCGGCCGAAGAGGTGGTCCGTCTGCATTCCGAGCCCCGGTACCTGGTCTATATGATCGGTTTCAGCCCGGGTTTTCCCTACCTGGGAGGCATGCCCGAGCGGCTTGCCACCCCCAGACTGGAGACGCCGAGAATCAAGATTACGGCCGGGTCGGTTGGGATAGCCGGGACGCAAACGGGTGTATACCCGCTGGCGAGTCCGGGCGGATGGCAACTGATAGG
>JAQBTI010000223.1 GCA_027624995.1 Chloroflexota bacterium | reverse complement strand
AGAGCAGCTTGAAGCAGTCCTGGTTGTCCGTAGCGGCGTTGACGGCGTCGAGAGAGTGGCTCTGGACAAAGCGCGCCACGTCATCGGTCGTCGTGCGCCCGCAGACATCGTGCTTGACAACGAGTTTGTATCGGGCAGACACGCCGAGATCACTTTTGACGGCGTGTGGTACTCGATCCGCGACCTCGGCAGCAAGAACGGGACGTTCGTTGACCGCGAGCAGGTCGGGGACAGGCCCGTCGTCCTCAGGCCCGGAGCGCGCATCGACCTCGGGCGCGCCGCCGTTGTACTCACTTTCCAGCTAGCCGACGCCACCATCACGCAGACTGCCAGCGACTTCGGATTGCCGAAAGCCTCCGCCCAACCGTCGTCATGGCTGGAAGTGAGGTCCGAAGCCCGCACTGTCTTTGTCGGTGGCGAGCCAATTCAACCCCCGCTATCCCCCAAGGCGTTCGACTTGCTCGCCATGTTGTACGAACGCCGCGGCAACGCATGTTCCTGGGCCGCCATCTCTGCGCGAGTCTGGCCCGAACGTGGAGGCGCGCCTGTGTCACCCGGAGAGGTAGCCCAGCAGGTCCGGCAGATCAGACAGCGGATCGTCGACCCCGACGGGACACATCCCGATCCCATATCCAGCGTACAGGGGTTCGGATACCGGCTCGACCTGTGAACTGGGCCATCATCGGTTTCTTATCGCGTCGTTATCGATCACGCAGTTCTCGATCCGATACAGCTCCTAAAGTCCAAGGCATCACGACAGGGCACGAGCCCAGAGCGGTGCAAGGACACAGGAGTTAGATCATGGCCAACCCATTCCCATACGAATCGTTCCAGTGGTTCTGGTACGAGTACTGGATTCCGGTCGCAGCGGCCGGTGTCGCTATCTTCGCCCTAGCGTCGATCTGGGGCACCACGAAACAAGGCATTTACTCATCGTTCATCCGAGTGCTCGCCGTACTGGGCGTTGTCGCCTCGATCCCCCTGGCGTCCGAGCGCATCGACATGGGCGGCGCAGGCGACGAAGACGTGATGCTGCTCATGAGCGTAGGCGGAGCGATTGCGGGCCTGTCTCTGCTCTGGTTCCACATGCTCGTCTTGCTAGTCGGCAAACGGCGAGGGAAGAGCAGCTTTGCATATGCGACCGGTGGACAGGCAGCACCGGCGGACATGACCGGCGACTTTGGCGGTTACAGGGCGGCGGGCGACTTCAAGAGCACCGTGGCGGTTCAGGGATCAGTGACTCCGATAGCAGGCGGCACCGTCCTGTCCGCTCAGCCGGTCACCGACAGGACCATTGTCGAGACCAAGCCACGGACCACGGGCGCATGGTTGACGGTCCAGTCTGGTGCGAACGCGGGCCAGGTGCTCGCCCTCCCAGACGACGTCGCCCGGATCGGCCGGTCTCCCGATAACGACTTGATCCTCTCGGACGTTTCCGTGAGCAGGTCCCATGCCGTGATCCGCAAGTCCGGCAACAGCTACGAGATCCTGGACGCTGGTAGCTCCGCAGGCACGAGCGTGAACGGGCAACTGGTGTCAGGCACCGCCATCCCAGGCGGCGGCTCTCTACGGGTCGGACAGACAGACCTGATGTTCACGAACATTGAGTCTTACGCCGCCCAGGCGCAGGTGCCGGTTTCCGACAAGACCATGTTCGGCGGCGACGCCAAAGGCACGGACGTGGTGGCGATAGTTCGGTCCGGTCCAGACGCAGGCAAGAGCTTCAGGCTCGGCGCAGGTGTCCACAGGATCGGACGCGACGTGACCAGCGAAATCCGCCTCGAAGACCAGGCCGTCAGCCGCAAGCACGCCACCCTGCGTGTCGGTGACAAGGGTGTCTCTGTATTCGACGAAGGTAGTCGCGGCGGTACCTTCGTGAACGGCCAGCGTGTCTCCGGGACTACACTCGGCAACAACGACCAGATCATGCTGGGCAGCGCGAAGCTCGTGTTCGTCCAGCCGACGACGGTCTAATGAACGGCAATGGCAGGGAGTCTGGCGGGATGTGGCTCGAAGTAGGTGCCTCGACCCATAAAGGCAGGGTGAGGCACGAGAACCAGGACGCTTACCTGACGATGCTTCCTCCCGTCACGCCTCCGGGTGTGGCGGGGGTGCTCGCGGTGGCGGACGGTATGGGCGGGCACCAGGGCGGGGCCACGGCTAGCCGGATCGCCATAGAGACCATGGCGGAGTGGTTTGGGCAGAAGCCTGCGGACGCCGATGCCACGATGACATCTGGCTCAACGGTTGGGAGCCTCTCTGCCGCCATCCGGCGGGCAAACACCCGTATTCGGGAGCAGGCCGCATCGCCGGACCTGGCGGGCATGGGCACGACGATCACGGTGGCGTCTATCTCGGACCGGGCCCTGTCCATCGGGCATGTCGGAGACAGTCGCGCCTACATCATGAGGAACGGTGTCGTCTCGCAATTTACGCGAGACCACGCATGGATTTCGGACGAGGTCGCCGCCGGGAACCTCACGGCCGAACAGGCGGCCATTCACCCCCGGAAGAGTTTGCTATCCCGCGCCGTTGGGGCTACGGACGACGTGGACGTGGATGAGGTCGAGGTCGAACTGGAAACCGGGGACGTAGTCGTCCTCTGCTCTGACGGCCTTCACGGGCGGGTTGATGACTCGGATATGGCCGAAGTGGTGTCCCGACTCTCTCCGTCGAGGGCCGCCAGGGAGCTCGTGAACATGGCCAATGAAGCAGGTGGCCAGGACAACATCACGGTTGTGGTGGCGAAGGTCCGGGACCAGGAACCGACGATCAGACGGTTTGGACGCCTCCTACGATGGAGCAAACCCATGGATGTGGTGACGGGGTAGCGCGATGCAAGCCCCACAACGGCTAGGAAGATTTGAAAACCTGTCGCGGATCGCTGAGGGCGGCCAGGCGACGGTCTTCCGCGCCCGCGATTCCAAGAGCGGTGAGACGGTCGCCGTCAAGGTCCTGCACGCGGGCCCCGCGTTCGATCTGGTCCACCTGGAACGGTTCCGGTTCGAGGCCCGCATTGTTGCCGGTATCAGCCACCCCAATGTAGTTCGACTTATTGGCGGTGATCTCGACGGTCAGACGAAATACCTGGCGTTCGAGTACATCAACGGGAGCTTGAAGGACGCCCTCGCCAGGAACAACGGCCCCTTGCCCCCGGAACGGGCAGCTTGGATCGCCTACCAGGTGGCCCACGGACTGGACGCTGCGCACGCCACCGGCGTCATCCACCGGGATGTGAAGCCGTCCAACATCCTCATCGTTGAGGACGACACAGCCCGCCTGATCGACTTCGGTGTTGCACGCGGTGTCACCGCTCAGACGCTCACGCGGACCGGGGCAATGGTTGGCACCGCCGGTTACATGTCGCCGGAGCAAGCGGAGCCGGACCTTCTGCCTGACCGATCCGATCTGGGCCCTCAGTCTGACATCTACTCGCTCGGCATCGTCCTGTACGAGATGGTTGTTGGGCGTGTCCCCTTCACTGCCGATTCGCCCGTCGCCATTGCGCGGATGCACGTCGAGTCGCCGGTTCCGGATGTCCGAGCGGCCAATCCTGATGTTCCGGAGTGGCTTGCAGAGATCATTGACCGGTGTCTGAAGAAGACGCCCGATGAACGGTTCGAGTCCGCCGTCGAGCTTGCGGCGGCGCTCGAAGTGAGCCTGCCGGAGCTCGCCGAACGTCACGCCATGCTAGTCCAACGAGACGCGTCCGACAGGACTTCGACGCAGAGCTGGGATGGCGCGCCCGATCTGTTCGTCGGCTCCCGGAGAAGGGACCGCCGGAGAAGGTGGGCCTGGGCCGCCGTCAGCGGTCTCGCACTCACCACGGCCGTAGCAATCGCCGTTGCCGTTGTCTTGTTAGTGGTCTCTGTAGGTTCTGATGATCCCGGTGGCGGTGTCACTCCTCCTGGAGACCGAATCGGAGCCGTTCCTCCCCCGGCCGAACCGCCGCAGGTGGACACGGAGCCCATCCAGGTCCAGCTGGTGACTCGGGAAGGTCAGACTACGGTGGCGGTTCTTCCGGCAGAGACGGCGGCCCTGGTGCCAATCAGGCGGTTGGAGATTTCTGCCGACTCAACGGTCCTGGACGGATCGCTGGTTATTCGCGGCCTGGCGTCGCCGTTGTCTGAGGGGGTGCCGGAGTTGGCGGATAGCCGGGTGAACCGTTACCTGGTGATGGAAGTAGACGGCATGGAAGATGCATCCAATCTCCCGTCGGTCGTGGAGTTTGAGGTGGCCACGGCGTGGCTCAGCGCAGAGGGACTCACATCGGACCAAATCAAGTTGTTTAGGTACGTAGAGCAAGGTGACTTCAGGGAATGGGTAAGCCTCAAAACCGAAGTCTTCGCCACCACCACGACCACTGTGCGGTTCAGTTCTGAATTGCCGGGGTTCTCTGTATTCGCTGTTGGATCAAGTACGGCCCTGCTTCGCCCGACTCCCACACCAACGCAGTTGCCGCCGACCGCGACGCCTACGGTCAATCC
>JAQBTI010000222.1 GCA_027624995.1 Chloroflexota bacterium | reverse complement strand
CGGAAGGGCTCGGAATAACACACGTCGCTTGTCTCCGACACCCAGATTGATGAAAATTGGGCGCGTCTCCGCAGAACGCTAGGGGCGTACAACCCAGCCTGTCTCAAAAGTAGCAGCGTAAACCTCCTCTCCCGCTGGCGGGAGAGGATTGAGGTGAGGGTGCCGGGCCTACGCGCTGAAAACGACGCCTATCTCGAAGAGATCGCCGACTTTCGACGGCGCCCCCATCCCTTCGACAAGCTCAGGGCAGGCTCTAACCTTCCCCGCGTGCGTAGGAAGGGATTTATGGGACACCCTGGGCCGTACGCCCCTACGCAGACCGACCGCGATACTGTCAACTTCACACCCTCCAACCCTCTTTTTCATAGCAATTTGCCATGCCGCTTGCCACTCGCACTCTGGAGGATGGAATTGGGCGGGTCTCCGCAGATCGGCTGGGGCGTACGGCCGTACGCCCCTACGCAGCCCAACCGCGATATTGTTGACTTCGGACCGTACAGCACCCCCTTTTCATACCAGTGACGGTTCAGAAGGGTCTGGTGGGGCGGTGACCAGCCTGGCGGAAATTGCGATTGACGCGCCGATCCCCTGCCAGATGCTTCGTCGCTCACTCCTCAGCATGACAGCGCTTCCCTAACCGCAACCGCCTACTTATCACCTCACCCCGGCCGAATTAGCCCCTTGACATGTAGCACATATGTACTATACTACATACAGAGGGACGGACCCCGACGGGTTCGTCCCTTTTTTATCTCACCAGGCCTAGGAAAGAAAGGACACACGGAATGAAACATGACACCCTCTCGCCCAAACAGATCGCTGCTCTTCCATACATCGTCGCCGCCCCCAATCTGTCCCGGGCGGCGGAGCTCGCCGAGATCGGGCGCTCCACCCTCCACCGCTGGATGCAAGACGACGAGTTCCGCTCCAACCTCGAACAACTCAGAGATGAGTCCTCGGAGCTCGACGCGAGCGAGCTCCGAGGACTCATGCTCAAGGCCGTCGTGGTCCTCGCGGACGCACTCAACCATCCAAGCCCCACCATCGGTATCCGCGCCGCCCGTGTCACTCTAGAGTCCGCCTTTAAGGCCAACGATTACCGCGAGTTGCAACGGCGCGTCGACCTCATCGACGAAGCCTTCTTACTCAGCAGGTCCACATAACGATGGCCGACGCCATCAGAATGCTGGAACGGGCCGGGTCTCGATCGATCGGCAAAGCTGAATGACACAAAATGCGACAGAATAGGACAGCCGTCCGCGCGCGCGTGCGAGGGGCGCGCGTGCGAGGGATGCGAGGGAGAGGGACTGGTTGGAGGTGGTAGGCATTGCTGTCACCCTGAAGCGAAGCGAAGGGTCTGGTGAGGTGGGTGGCCGGCCTGGCGGGAATTGCGATTTGAGGTGCCTACCCCCAGCCAGGAGCTTCGTCGCTCCCCCGCTCAGCATGGCAGCGCCTTCCCTAACCGCCTACTTCTGCTCACACCCGTTCTCGAGCACCGCGTTGACCTATGCGAAGCCGTACCCTACAATCAAGCTTCCGCGCCCCGTCCGCACCGAGTCCACGGCGTTGCCGCCGATTGAAAGGGTCCCATGACCGGAGACGAAATAAGGGAGTCGTTCCTCAGATATTTCGAGAGCCAGGGCCACCTCCGCGTGGCAAGCTCGTCACTGATCCCGGTAGGTGACTCCACTTTGCTGCTGACCAACGCCGGGATGGTCCAGTTCAAGCCGTACTTTACCGGTGAAGCGACGCCCCCCAATCGCCGGCTGACCACGGCCCAGAAGGCCTTCCGCACCGTGGATATCGACGAGGTGGGCGACGCCACCCACCTGACCCTGTTCGAGATGCTGGGCAACTTCAGCATCGGCAACTACTTCAAGAAGGAGGCCATCGACTTCGCCCTGGAGTTCGTCACCAAGAATCTCGGTCTGCCTCAGGAGCGCTTTTCCGCCACGATCTACCTTGACGATGACGAGTCTTACGACCTGTGGCTGAAGGTCGGGATTCCAGCCGAGCGAATTTACCGTTTCGGCGACCAGGACAACTGGTGGGGACCCGCCGGGCTCGAAGGACCATGCGGTCCGTGCAGCGAGCTGCACTACGACTTCGGCGCCGACCGGGGCTGCGGCAAGGTCGAGTGCGCTCCCAACTGCGCGAACGTTATGAACGAGCATGGCGACGTGTGCAACCGCTACGTCGAGCTGTGGAACCTGGTGTTCATGCAGTTCTATCTCCACTTGGACGGCTCCCGCCCGCCGCTTCCGGCTCCCAGCGTTGATACCGGGATGGGGTTGGAGCGCGCGGCCGTCATCCTTCAGAACGTCGACACCATCTACAAGACCGACCTCTTCAAGCCCATCATCCAAAAGGTTGAGGAGCTGAGCGACAAGCCCTACGGGAAGGACCATGACACCGACTACGCCATGCACGCCGTGGCCGAGCACAGCCGGAGCGCCACGTTCTTGATCGCCGACGGCGTCGTCCCGGGCAACGAGGGCCGGGGATATGTACTGCGCCGGGTCGTACGACGGGCGATCCGGCAGGCCCGCCAGCTTGGCATCGAAGGGGACTTCCTGACAGACGTGGCGGAAGTGGCCATCGGAGTCATGGGAAAGGCATACCCGGAGCAGGTCAGCCACCGCGAGTTCGTCCATACGGTCCTCCGGCTGGAAGAGGAGCGGTTCCAGCAGGCGTTTGAGCGAGGCAACGCCATGCTTACCGATGCCCTCGGTGAGTTGCTAGGCCAGCCTCCTGACCAGCTCCTGGGCAACATTCAGAATGCGAGGGTGTCAGGCGACTTGGCCTTCAAGCTCTGGGACACCTTTGGCTTCCCCGTAGAGATGACGCAAGAGATCGCGCGTGAGAAGAGCGTAGATGTAGATATGGATGGCTTTGAAACGGCCATGGCAGCTCAGCGCGACCGCGCCAGGGCCGGTGGGAAATTCGGAGGCGACCGCACTAAGATCCGTGTCTATGAAACCTTGGGCGTCGGCGCCACGAAGTTCCTGGGTTACGAGCAGCTTACGTCCTCCTCCGTCATCGTCGGCCTGCTCTTGGAGGGTGAAGCAGTCACCGAAGCTTCCGAGGGTGACGAGGTCGAGGTGGTGTTGGTCGAAACGCCTTTCTACGCCGAGGGCGGCGGACAGATCGGCGACGCCGGTGAAATGGTCGGACCCGGCGGACGCATCAAGATCGACGACACCCAGACGGTGATGCCCGACGTGATCGCCCATTTCGGAACTGTTGCTCAGGGCAAGGTCGCCCTAGGCGACACTGTCGACAGCTTCGTGGACGAGGTGCGCCGGGAGGACACCGCGCGCAACCACACCGCGACCCACATGCTGCACGCGGCCCTCAGGCAGGTGCTGGGGCCCCACGTCAGGCAGGCGGGCTCCCTGGTAGCGCCCGACCGGCTGCGGTTCGACTTCAGCCACGTGCAGGCGGTCACCCAGGACGAGCTGCGGCAGGTCCAACTCCTGGTCAACGAGAAGGTCCGGCAGAACGCAAGAGTGCTAAAGGACGAGGACACTTACTCGACGGCCATCCAGCGTGGCGCGCTGGCCTTCTTCGGCGACAAGTACGGTGACAGGGTCCGTCTGATCGAGATCGCCAACGGCGAGACCTTCAGCTTCGAGGTCTGCGGAGGCACCCACGTTTCCCAGACCGGCGAGCTCGGTGCGATTTACGTCCTGGGCGAGTCAAGCATCGGCGCCGGCATGCGCAGGATAGAGGCGGTGAGCGGCCGGGCCGCCGAGCGCATGGTCTGGGACCGCTTCGCCCGTGAGGAAAGAATCGTCCAGAAGCTTCAAACGAGTCTCAGCGACGTCGAGACAAGGGTTGATAGCCTGATCGAAGAAACAGGTCGCCTCGCGCACGACAAGCAGGCGCTGGAACGAAAGCTGTCGCTCCAGGACGCCGAGGGCCTCCTGGAGTCGAAGCAGGACGTGGATGGTATCGCCGTCCTGGCTGCACGCGCCACGGCTCCAAATGCCGACGCACTGAGAGAGACCGGCGATTGGCTCAGGGACAAGATGGGGAGCGGCGTAGTCGTATTGGGCTCCGTGCTCAACGACCGGCCGATGCTAATCGCAATGGTCACGCACGATCTGGTTGAGAAGGGCCTGGATGCCACCGAGATCGTCAGGGGTGCCGCCAAGGCCATCCAGGGCGGAGGCGGAGGCCGACCCGACGTCGCCCAGGCCGGTGGCAAGCTGGCCGATAAGCTGGATGAGGCGCTTGGCCTCGTGGCGGGCCTGGTCCGCGAAAAGCGCCTAATCGGTTGACGACGGTCCTGGCGTTGGACGTCGGAGACAGGCGCATAGGCGTCGCCGCCAGCGACCCCACCGGCACCCTGGCGAGCCCACTCATCACCATAGAACGCACCGATGAGGCGTCGGACATCGACTCGGTGCAACGACTGGTGTCGGAGCACGAGATAGCCGAGATCGTCGTCGGGATGCCGTTTAGCCTCTCAGGGCGGAGAGGCGTCCAGG
>JAQBTI010000221.1 GCA_027624995.1 Chloroflexota bacterium | reverse complement strand
GCCGACCGCGATCATCTCGCGGGCCTGCGCCAGGCGGGTCCGGTTTCGGCGCATCTCGTCCCACCACAGGGCCAACTTGAGTCCGAAAGTGATTGGCTCGGCGTGGACGCCGTGGGTTCGACCCATCATCAGGGTGTGTTTGTGCTCGACGGCTTTGTCTCGAAGAGCTTCCAGCATGCCTTCGATTTCTACGTTGAGGAGATCGGCCGCTTCCATGAGCTGGAGCGACGTGGCGGTGTCCCAGACGTCGCTGGTCGTGAGTCCGAGATGCAGCCAGCGGCCTTCGGGTCCCAGCTTCTCCGTAATTGACTGTAGGAACGCGGTCATGTCGTGGCGCGTGATCTTGAGTATCTGGTTCAGCCGATCAATATCGTAGGTAGCCGAGCGCAGCTTGGCCATGTCGTTGGCGGGGACCGTGCCATCTACGGCCCAAGCTTCGGAGACCGCCAACTCAATAAGCAGCCACTTGTCGTACTTGCTCTTTTCCGACCAGACCGCGGCCATTTTGGGCCGTGAATAGCGTTCTATCATCTTCTTTAGTGAGGCATTACCCTGGAGGGCGCTAAGACCGGAGCGATATTTTCACATTGTCTCTTCTGGGTCTCTGCGTGCTCCGAATGGTTCACCGGTTCTTGAGGCCCTCGCGATAGTCGTCATAGGCCTTGCGGATGTCGTCATGTTTGATACCGAGGATCTGGGCCGCAAGGAATCCCGCATTGCGGGCGCCCCATGACCCTATTGCTACGCAAGCGACTGGGATGCCGGGCGGCATCTGTGCGATGGCGTAGAGCGAGTCCACGCCGTTTAGATCACTGCTAGTGAGGGGTATCCCGATGACTGGTACCGTGCTCCACGATGCCAGCACGCCGGGTAGCGCGGCAGAGCCGCCTGCGGCCCCGATCAGGACCTCGATGCCCCGGTCCCGCGCCGACTGCGCGTACTCCCGGACCTTGTCCGGCGTCCGGTGGGCGGACATGGTCACGACCTCGTGGTCGACACCGAGTTGCGTCAGGACCTCGGCGGTCTCCTGAACGACAGACTCGTCGGACTTGCTTCCCATCACCACGCCTACGAGAGGCATTCTTGTTACCCCCACCTTAGTCCTCCCTCGCTAGCGTGGGAGGAGATAAATAGCTGGGACCACTTTCGTTATGCGACGGCCGCAATGTCGCCGCGGTAGAAGGAGTCCTTGAAGCTTATCCGGGGCAGGTTTGCGTAGACCTTGCGCCTGGCCCCTTCCACCGAGTCCGCCATCGAGACGACGGTGAGAACACGGCCTCCATCGGTCACGACCCTGCCGGGCCGCTCTATCTTGGTGCCCGCATGGAAGACGGTCGCGCCATCAAGGCTGTCTAGTCCCTTTATCGATAGGCCAGTGGCGTATGTTCCGGGGTAGCCCCCGGAGGCCACCACGACGCCGACACCGGCCTCCGAGCCCCAATCGACGTCAATCTCCGCCAGTCTGCCCTGGGCCGCACTCATCATAACTTCGGCCAGGTCGCTTTTCAACCGAGGTATCACGACCTGGGCCTCGGGGTCCCCGAGGCGGCAGTTGAACTCATAGACCTTCGGTCCATCCTCGGTGATCATGATCCCGGCATAGAGGACGCCACTATATGGAGTGCCGCGGTCCGCGAGCGCATGGGCAACCGGTTCCATGATCTCCGCCCGCACCTGCCGGTCAAGTTCGTCGTTCCAGAATGATGGGGGCGTGAAGCTGCCCATACCGCCGGTGTTCGGCCCGACGTCACCATCGCCGACCCTCTTGTAGTCGCAGGCGGCGACCAAAGAAGAGACGTGCCGACAGTCGACGAATGCGAAAACACTTATCTCTCGGCCTGCAAGGTACTCTTCGACGAGGACGGTCGCGCCCGCAGGGCCGAACTTTTTCGCATCCAGTTGCTCCCGAAGTGCTTGGACAGCCTCTTTCCGGGACTCTGTGACTACAACCCCTTTGCCGCCCGTCAGGCCGTTGGCTTTGACCACGATGGGCAGCGGCGAGTTTCGCACGTACTCGCTGGCCTGGAGGAACGAGGAGAACGTGCGTGCCTTCGCAGTGGGCACGCCGATATCGAGCATTAGTTCCTTGGCGAAGGTTTTGCTGCTCTCGATCCGCGCAGCTGCCTGTGTCGGACCGAACACGGCCAGGCCGGCGTCCTGAAACCTGTCCGCGATTCCTGCTGCCAGCGGGCCCTCAGGGCCAACGACGGTCAGGTCAACGGAGCCCTCCTGTGCCAGACGCAGCAGGCCGTCTAGGTCTTCGGCGGCCACGGGGAAATTTGAAGCAATCTGTACAGTCCCGGCATTGCCAGGTGCGACAAGCAACTCGTCGACGCTTGGGCTCTGGTTGAGTTTCCAAACGATGGCGTGCTCTCGTGCGCCGCCCCCTACGACCAGGACCTTCACGCCGTTACTCTTACTCCCACTCGATTGTGCCTGGAGGCTTGCTCGTGATGTCGTACACGACCCTGTTGACGCCGGGGACCTCATTGGCGATCCGGTTGGAGATTCGGGCCAGCACGTCGTAGGGGAGGCGGGACCAGTCGGCTGTCATGGCATCGTCGCTCGTAATCGCCCGTACGACGATGACGTGCCCGTAGGTCCGGAAGTCGCCCATCACGCCCACCGACTGTGTGTCCGTCAGCACCGCGAAGCTCTGCCATATCTCCCGGTAGAGGTCGTTGGCTTTCACCTCGTCCATGACGACCCAGTCAGCCGCGCGCAACGTTTCGAGTTTTTCGTAGGTGACCTCTCCGATGATGCGGATCGCGAGACCGGGACCCGGGAACGGCTGTCGGTAGACCATCTCCTCGGGCAGTCCCAGCTCGAGTCCGACCTCTCGCACCTCGTCCTTGAAGAGGTATCTGAGCGGCTCTACGAGCGTGAGCTTCATAGTCTGAGGCAGACCTCCGACGTTGTGGTGAGTCTTTATCTTGGCCGAGACCCCGGACTCCGAGGTCTTACTCTCGATCACGTCGGGGTACAGCGTCCCTTGCGCAAGGAAGTCCACCTTGCCAATCCGCGCAGCCTCTTCGTCGAAGACCTTGATGAACTCCTCGCCGACCACCCTGCGTTTCTCTTCGGGGTCTACTACGCCTTTGAGAGCGCTCAGGAATTGCTCTGCGGCATCCGCGTAGACAAGGTCGACCTTCAGGTACTTTTCGAAAGTGCGTCGGAGTCGCTGGGGCTCCTCTCGCCTCATCAGACCGTTATCGACGAAGATGCAAGTGAGCTGGTCGCCGATGGCGCGATGTATCAGCGTGGCAGCCACAGCCGAGTCGACGCCTCCGGAGAGCGCGCAGATGACTCTTCCGTCTCCAACCTGGTCCCTGATACTCTGCACCGCCTCAGCCACGAAGTTTCCTGCGGTCCATAGACCTTGGCATCCGCATACGCCGTACAGGAAGTTCTGCAGCAGCATCTTGCCCTGAGGCGTATGGGCTACCTCGGGGTGGAACTGGATACCGATCATGCCCTTGTCATTACCAATGACCGCGACCGGCGAGTTGTCCGTGTACGCCAGCGAGTGGAATCCCGGGGGTGGCGTAGCTATCTGGTCTCCGTGGCTCATCCAGACCGGCAGGGAGGAGGGGAGATCTCGGAAAATCGGTTCGTCGGGTGTGTTCTGGTGGAGTACGGCGTGCCCATACTCCTTTTTCGAGGCAGGCGCCACTTTGCCGCCGAGCTGGTGCACCATCGCCTGCATGCCGTAGCAAATCCCTAACACCGGCAGGCGGCCGTCGTATACCCAGGCGGGCGCGAGCGGCGCGTCCTCTTCGTAGACGCTTGCAGGGCCACCGGACAGGATCACGCCTTTGGGATTGAGGTGCTCGACGGCCTTCCATGGAGTGTCATGGGGGACGATCTCGCAGTAGACCTTACTTTCGCGAACGCGGCGCGCGATCAGCCGGCTGTATTGGGAGCCGAAGTCGACGACGATAATCGCCTCGCGCTGCTGGAGGGACGCCCCGTCGGCCTGTGCCTCCTGGCCCGCCTTCTCCTTGGCGATCTCGAGGTACGCCGCCACTTCAAGATCGTCGCTCGCGGCGACTCGGTGGGTGTTCTGGCGGTCGGTCTCGCGTGTCATCTGAGGGGCTTCAAGGCTAACATCTGTGGTATACTGCGGTCAAGGTAAAAACAAACTGCCAATGGCCCTTCCAGCGCAACACGAGGTCCTGCAGGGCCAAATAGAGACGGCCGTCGTCGCCCTCCGAAAAGGAGGAGTGGTGGCCGTTCCGACGGATACCCTCTATGGCCTCGCCGCGTCCGTACTCGACGAGACCGCGGTAAGACGGGTGTTCCGGTTGAAGGGCCGGCCGGAAGGCGGTGCAATGCCCATCCTACTCGACGATTTAGACCGCGTCGCTATGTGCGCTGACGAAATACCCGACGTAGCCTGGGTGCTGATGGAACGTTTCTGGCCGGGAGCCCTTACCCTGGTACTACATAGGTCGCAGGGGATACCTTCAACAGTCTCCGGCGGCATGGACACCGTGGCGTTAAGAGTCCCCGACCA
>JAQBTI010000220.1 GCA_027624995.1 Chloroflexota bacterium | reverse complement strand
CAAGCGCAAGATTGGCGCGCGGGTCCGAGAGGGTGACACCCCTGACCAAGTCCAACTGACACCGGCCGGACATGCCCGCCTCGTCAAGCAGCTCCAAGAGCTGAAGTCGGAACGGGCCCCCCTGGCGACCCAGATCCAGAAGGCCGCCGCCGACAAAGACGTCAGAGAGAACGCACCGCTGGAGGCGGCCAGAGAGCAGCTCGGCCTGGTCGAATCGAGGATCAGAAATCTGGAGTCCTCGCTCAGCGCCGCCGTCATCATCGACTCGTCTGGTGCCGCGTCCGGCGTCGTTAGGCTGGGCTCACGAGTAACGGTCAAAGACTTGGTTTCGAGCCGCGAGGCTGTCTATACAGTGGTGGACAGGACCGAAGGAAATCCGCTAGAAGGGAAGATTTCGGACGTTTCACCCATTGGCATGGTGCTGATCAGGAAAAAGGAGGGACAGGAGGTCGAGGTCCAGACACCGCGCGGGAAGACGCGGTACCTCATCATCAAGGTCTCGACGTAGGCGACGACCAGACTTGAATCCCCGGTGAGGCCTGCCCATGGCGGGCCTTTTCTTATGGGCTAGTCCTGCCCTGGAAGAGCAGCTATGGCGACTGCCGGAGTCGAGAGCGACACACGTGAGCTAGTCGAGGACCTGAGGCATCGGGTCAGCGGAGAGGTCCGATTCGACAAGATCTCTCGTGCGCTTTACAGCACCGACGCGAGCATCTACCAGATCGAACCCCTCGGCGTGGTTCTCCCTCGTGACGTCGAAGACGTCGTCGCCGTCGTAGAGACCGCCGCGCGACACGAGGTTTCCGTGCTCCCGAGGGGCGGCGGGACCAGCTTGGCCGGTCAGACCGTCGGTCAATCCGTGGTCATCGACTTTTCCAAGTACATGCGCAACTTGGTTGAGTTGAACGTAGAAGAGGGCTGGGTCCGCGCCCAGCCGGGCATCGTGCTCGACGAGCTGAACCACCTGCTGCGGCCGTCCGGAGTCTTGTTCGCCCCCGACCCAAGCACCAGCAACCGGGGCAACGTGGGCGGTGCGCTGGGAAACAATTCCTGCGGCTCACACTCCATCAAGTGGGGCAAGACCATCGACCACACCCTGGAGCTGGACGTCGTTCTATCCAACGGCGAAACCGCGCGACTCGCGCCAATAGCCCGCGACGCTCTGAACGAGCGGATGCGTAGGCAAGGGTTCGAGAGCGACATTTTTCGCACCGTCTTCGCTGTCGGCGAATCGAGCCGACAGGAGGTCCGGGCCCGCTTTCCGAAGATCATGCGCCGCGTGTCCGGCTACAATCTGGACGAGTTCGAGCGCGACGAAGACTTCAACATGGCCCGCTTCGTTGTCGGTTCGGAAGGTACGCTGGTAACGATTACCGAGGCAAAGATGCGCGTCGTGGCCATCCCGGCGCACAAGGCCCTCGCGGTGATCCACTTCCGCGAACTGGCGGAGTCTCTGGAGGCTACCGTCGTCACGCTGGAACTACAGCCCGCCGCCGTGGAGCTGATCGGAAGCATGATCGTGCGCCAGGCGCGATCGAACCTCGAATACTCTCGGATGATGGACTTCGTCGAGGGCGACCCCGAGGCGCTGTTGGTGGTGGAGCTGACTGGAGACTCCGAGGCCGAGGTTGAGGCTGGGTTGGACCGCCTAGAAACGCGTATGAAGGACGCTCACCTCGGCTATGCCTTCCGCCGCCTCATAGACCCACAGGCCCAGGAAAAGGTCTGGGCCGTGCGTAAGGCCGGGCTCGGGCTCATGATGAACGTTCAAGGAGCCGCGAAACCGCTTCCCTTCGTGGAGGACACGGCCGTCGCCCCGGAGAAGCTGCCGGAGTTCGTCCGGAGATTCGATGAAATCGTCCGCGCTCACGGGACTACCGCAGGCTACTACGGCCACGCCAGCGTGGGCTGCCTGCACATACGACCCCTGATCGACCTCAGGCGCAGGGAGGGCGTTCAGAGAATGACCTCCATCGCCGACGCCGTAAGCGACCTCGTATTGGAGTTCGGCGGCGCGATGAGTGGCGAGCACGGCGACGGTCTCGTGCGCAGCGGCTTCATTCAGAAGATGTTCGGCCCCGCTCTCTATAAAGCCTTTCGCGACGTAAAGCATGCCTTCGATCCCAACGGGATCATGAACCCAGGCAAGATAGTCGATCCTCCTCCGATGACCGAGAACCTTCGGACGAACCCTGGATACACGGTGCGAATGGCGGAGACCGCTCTCGACTTCACCGCAGAGGGCGGCCTGGACGGCGCGGCGGAGATGTGCAACGGCCAAGGTGCGTGCCGCAAGGTGCTCGGAGGGACCATGTGCCCGTCGTACATGGTGACTCGGGACGAGGAGCACTCCACTCGCGGCCGGGCGAACGCTCTGCGCGCAGCCATGTCGGGCAAGCTCCCGGCCGATGCTCTGACCTCCAAGCGGCTCTACGAGGTACTTGACCTGTGCCTGGAGTGCAAAGCGTGCAAGGCCGAGTGCCCTTCCAACGTCGACATGGCCAAGCTCAAGTACGAGTTCCTCGACCGCTACCACCGCGCAAACGGTCAAACCTTAAGAAACCTGATGTTCGGCAACATCGCCACGCTCAGCCGTTGGGGATCGTTTTTCGCCCCCGTGTCCAACTGGCTTCTCGGAAGCCGGGGGGTCCGCGACCTACTCGAGAAGCAAGGAGTCGACCCCAGGCGAACGCTCCCCCCTTTCGCAAAACAGACCTTCCGCCAGTGGTTCAAGGCCCGGGGCGGCTCCCCAACTACCGACGACGACCGAGGACAAGCAGTGTTGTTCCCCGACACTTTTACCAACTACAACCATCCCGAGATCGGCATTGCAGCCGTCAAGGTGATCGAGAGTCTCGGATACAAGGTCGTGTTACCGCCCTCGAAGTGCTGCGGGAGGCCGATGCTCTCCGCCGGGATGATGGACAGAGCCAAGCGTAACGCCCGGTATAACGTCAGAAGCCTCATGGATTACGTCGCAGGCGGGGCAAAGATCGTCGGTCTCGAGCCCAGCTGCATCTTGAGTTTCCGCGATGACTACAAGAGCCTGCTACCCGGTATGTCGGGCGTCAACGAGGTCGCGGACAGTACCATGCTCATTGACGAGTTTGTCACGTACGCTCGCGAGAAAGACGGGGCCACGCTTAAGTTCCGACGGCCGCCAGGCAAGGTCCTGTTTCACGGCCACTGCCATCAGAAGGCGCTGGTTGGGACGCGAGGGGCTATGCAGGCCCTCGACTCCGTCCCGGGATGTGATGCTGAGGAGATCAAGTCGGGCTGTTGCGGAATGGCGGGATCCTTCGGGTTCGAGTCCGAGCACTACGAGGTCTCGATGAAGGTCGGCGAGCAGGTACTGTTCCCGGCGGTGCGCGACGCGGGCGAGGTCGTCACCGTGGTCGCGGACGGCGTGTCGTGCCGCCAGCAGATAGAGGACGGGACCGGCACGCGGGCCAAGCACCTCGTAGAGGCACTGGCGGACGCCCTGTAGCCGTTTCCCAGCCCGCGCGTTGCCGTCAGCGTCGCGGCGCAGTAACATCTTCTATACCAGCAATCTAGCGTCACCGACATCTCCCGCGGAATCCGTAATGAGTCGCCGCCATCCAATCTTATGCCGGCAGTCCCCCACTCCGAGTCCACTACTCTCTAGGAGCGCCTCATGAGCATCAAGGACCTCGTCGTACCGCCAGAGCAGCTTACCCGCACCTGCGACCCTGAGGACCTGGGGATCGAGACCACCGACGAGATTGCCCCGCTGGACGGCACCATCGGACAGGAGCGTGCCTTGAGCGCCCTCGAGCTCGGCCTGGATATCGATGCCAAGGGCTTCAACCTCTTCATCTCGGGCGCGGCCGGCACCGGTCGGAGCACGGCGTTGAGATCGCAACTCGAACGGATCGCGACGACCAAGCCGATCCCTCCTGACTGGGGGTATGTCAATAACTTCGACGACGCGTCGGAGCCGATTCCGATTAAGCTACCCTGCGGCATGATGCGGACACTCGCCCAGGACATGAAGGACCTGGTCGAGGAGACACGCCGCGAGGTCCCAAAGGCTTTCGAGAGTGACGAATACACCCATAGGATTGAGGATGTAACAAAGGACGTCCAGACCAAGCGCCAGGAGTTGACGGACCGGTTGGATCAGGAGGCCCAGAGCGAAGGTTTCGCTCTGGCGCCCAGCCAGGCCGGCATCACGCCCGTCCCCTTGACGGAGGGACGTCCCATGACCCAGGAGGAGTTTGCGCAGATCCCGGACGAGATACGCGAGGGGCTTCGCGAGAAGGCCGACCGCCTCCAGCACTCCATTACGCACGTGACCCGACAGATAGCGCGTCTGGGTAAGGAGGTGGCCACGAAGGCAAAGGAGGTGGATATCGAGACGGTCCAGTTCACCTTGACGCCGATGGTCAACGAGCTTCAAGAGAAGTACTCGGAGCACCCGGAGGTGGTCGCCTACCTCGACCGAGTCGAAGCCGACATGGTCCAGAACGCCGACATCTTCAAGCCGAAAGAAGCGCAGCCCTCGCCATTCGGCATGCA